>CAMMLF010000182.1 GCA_946497585.1 uncultured Clostridium sp. | reverse complement strand
AATATAAAGAAGAATTACCATCACTAGGTTCAGAAGAAAGTCATATGTATTGTGTATGTAGAGATAGGATGAAGAAAAATAGAACAAGTTGGTCAGTAGTGGGAGCAGAAGCACTATTAAAGGTAATAATGAACAAAATGAATGGAACAATAGATGAAATAATTACGAAAAAAGCAGAAAGAAAAATAAAAGAAGAATTAGCTAGCAGAATACCAGAACCAAAAGTAGTAAAGAAAACGAAAGAAAATAAAATAGTATATGCAGGAAGATATGCAATAGCAAGTAATTTTACTGGTAGTACAAAAAAATATATAATAGATTTATTAAAAGATAAAAAATGTAGCGAATTAATGTTAATAAACTAAAGAAAAAGGTCAAAAATGTATAAAATTTGGCTTATTAAGGTTGACCTAAAAATAAAAATGGAGTAAACTATAAATAGTTTAAATCATTGAAATTTGAATCAAATTATAACTTAGAGCTTAAAAATATTGAAATCTAGGGGATTCCCCAGTCAAAAAAACTCATACAAAATAGTGCTTTTATATTTACATAATCAGATAAATATGATATAATATGACTCATTATATATATTATTTTTATAAGGGGGAAAATTATGGCAAAGATTTTAGAAGATATTTCAAGAACATTTAATGAATTTTTACTATTACCAAATTTGACAACAGAAGAATGTATACCAAGTAATGTATCATTAAAAACACCACTTGTTAAATTTAAAAAAGGAGAGGAACCAAAATACTCTGCAAATGTACCAATGGTTTCAGCTATTATGCAATCTGTTTCAGGAGAAGAGATGGGAATAGCACTTGCAAGAGAAGGTGGAGTTGCTTTTATTTATGGAGCACAATCTATTGAATCACAAGCAGAAATGGTTTACCATGTAAAAAAACATAAGGCAGGATTTGTTATAAGTGATTCTAATGTAAAAAGCGGGACAAGCCTAAGAGATGTAATTGCTTTAGTAGAAAGAACAGGACATTCTACAGTTATTGTAACAGAGGATGGAACTGCAAATGGTAAGTTTTTAGGAATTGTTACAGATAAAGATTATAGACTTACAAGAGACAACCAAGATGCACCAATAGACGATTATATGACTAAAGCTGAAAATGTAGTTTGTGCAAAAAAAGGTATATCATTATCTGAAGCAAATGATATTATTTGGGAAAATAAAATAAATTGTTTACCTATATTAACTGAAGAAGGAAATTTAAAATACCTTGTATTTAGAAGAGATTATGAGGAAAGAAAAAACAATCCAAATTCATTATTAGATGAAAATAAGAGATATATTGTAGGAGCGGGTACCAACACAAGAGATTATGAAGAAAGAATTCCAGCATTAGTTAATGCTGGTGTAGATTTACTTTGTATGGATTCTTCAGATGGATATTCTGTATGGCAAAAAAAGACAATTGATTATGTAAGAGAAAAATATGGGGATAGTGTTAAAATAGGTGCAGGAAATGTTGTTGATAGAGAAGGATTTAGATATCTTGCTGAAGCTGGAGCCGATTTTATAAAAGTTGGTGTAGGTGGAGGTTCTATATGTATTACTCGTGAGACAAAAGGTATTGGACGTGGACAAGCTAGTGCTTTAATTGATGTTGTTTCAGCACGTGACGAATACTTTGAAGAAACAGGAGTATATATTCCAATTTGCTCAGATGGAGGAATTGTACATGATCATCATATTACAATTGCTTTAGCATTAGGAGCTGATTTTGTTATGATGGGAAGATATTTTGCAAGATTTGATGAGAGTCCAACAAAAGTATTAAAAGTAGGTAATACATATGTAAAAGAATATTGGGGAGAAGGATCAAATCGTGCAAGAAATTGGCAAAGATACGACCTTGGAGGAGAAAAAAATAAATTATCTTTTGAAGAAGGTGTTGATTCATACATTCCATATGCAGGTAGTTTAAAAGATAATTTAACAGTAACTGTTGCTAAAATAAAATCTACTATGTGTAATTGTGGAGCTACAACTATATCAGAGTTTCATAAAAAAGCTAGATTAACTCTAGTATCTGAAGTAAGTATTGCTGAAGGTAGTGCACATGATGTAATGTTGAAAGAAGTCGATAAAACTTATAAATAGGAAAAATTTGACATAAGTTACATAATGTGATACAATAATTAACATAGTAACTGTTGTTTATTTGATCGAAGTTTGATCAAACAGATTTATGGAGGATACGAAAAATGTCAGTGATTTTGCAGGAAGTAGTACGGACAATTTTGTTTGAGCTTAAGAGTGGGATTATTCAAGAATTCCAAATACCCGAAAGACTCGAACAACTAGGAGTGGCAGATTTCGAGGTTGAGCGCTTAACTGAGGAAATCAGTGAAGTGTATCAAGAAGAGATGCTTGCTCGCTACTAAGCGAGTAAGCATCTCTTCATTTATATAATTATATTCACAATAAAATTGGTTGAAGTTGTTCTTTTTCTAATCCTAATTCTAAAGTTTTTATAATGTATTCTGGATCAAATACTAAAGAACGAGGTTTAGTAATTGGATTGTCCTGCCTGAATGGAACAAAGAAATAATTGTGTCTATTTAATAAAGTACCTATATTGGATGCATTACCACTTAGTGCATCATTTGTAGATACAGCGATTACTAAAGCATTATTGTTCCTTAAATGAGATTTTGCAGCCATTGTGACAGGAGTGTCGGTAATTCCATTAACTAATTTTGCAATTGTATTTCCAGTACATGGAGCAATTATCATAATGTCTGTCATTTTTCTTGGACCGTATTGGTTCTGCATCTTGTATAGTATGAATAATTTTTTTCTTAGTTATATCTTCAATTTCTTCTATAAAATCTTTTGCATTTCCGAATTTTGTATCTAAATTATATGCATTAAAAGACATAATAGGAATTATTTCTGCACCATTTTCAATTATTTCTTTCATTTTTGGAATTGTGCGTTTAAATGTACAAAAAGAACCAGTTATAGCAAAGCCTACTTTTTTACCATCTAATTTCAAATTTATTAGCCTCCTCTCTGTAGTTTATAATATATTTTATGAAATTATGTAAATTTTGCTACTTACGAAAAAATGAATAACATGGAAATATACGTTTTTGTATGTACAATTTTGTAAAATCATGTTAAAATATATATATATTTGTAAGAGGGGGAAATATTGTGAAAAATAATGAAACTATATTAATACTTGATTTTTTTGGTCAATACAACCAACTAATTGCTAGAAGAGTAAGAGAATGTAATGTATATTGTGAAATTGTACCATATGATATTTCAATAGAAAAAATTAAAGAAAAAAATCCAAAAGGTTTAATATTTACAGGAGGACCAAATAGTGTATATTTAGAGGATTCTCCAATGTGTGATAAAAAAATCTTTGAATTAGGTATTCCTATTTTGGGAATATGCTATGGTATGCAACTTATGACACATATTTTAGGTGGTAATGTTGAAAGAGCTGAAAAAAGAGAATATGGAACATTACCAGTTAATATAGATAATACTTCTTTATTATTTTCAGGACTTGGAAATACAAATGATTGT
>CAMMLF010000181.1 GCA_946497585.1 uncultured Clostridium sp. | reverse complement strand
CAATATACTACAATTTTTTATAAAACTTTGTTTCACATCATTGACATATATACAAAATTTTTAAAATTATACTGCAAATAATATTGACACTGATAACATAAAGTAGTATAATTATTTTGTTAACACATCGCGGGGTGGAGCAGTTGGCAGCTCGTTGGGCTCATAATCCGAGTTAAGCGAGTTTAGACTAAATTCTCATAACCGTTGATATGACACTAAAACATTGAAAATTATATATTTTGCTAGTTCTTTTAAAAAAACTTTTAAGATTAATAAAGATTAATAAAATTTATTAAAATTTATTTCATAAAGGGACATTAAAGGGACACAAAAAAGCACAATATTTAATTAAACATCGCGGGGTGGAGCAGTTGGCAGCTCGTTGGGCTCATAACCCAAAGGTCGGTAGTTCGAGTCTACCCCCCGCAACCATTTCGGAAGTTTTTGCTTTAAGGGATGTCCCTAAAAATCCCTCAAAACAATTTATATATAAGGCTTTTACTAGAAATAGTAGAAGTCTTTTTATTTTATTCAAAATTTTTAGGAGTTGATATTTATGATACAATTTATAATTGGTTTAATTGTAGGGGCTAATGTTAGCCTCTTTTTATATGCCTGTATTATTGCAGGAGCAAAGTCAGATAAGGAGGTGATTTATATTGAAGATACGCAAAATTATAGCAAAAAGCAATGAAGAAATTGCAATACTTGTAAAAAAAGGACATGAATTAATTTCAATTACCATTGATTCCAAAGGTAATATTGAGGTAAATGGTTTTGGTGATGATATGGTATTATTAGAAGAAATTGCTAATTTGCAATTAAAAAATCAACAAATGGAAAATAACCTTATAGATACCATTATGAGAATTGAAAACATAGATGAAAAAACTTTTATGAAGGATGAGGAGGAATAATTTTGAAAGAAAAAAGGTATTATTGGTTAAAATTATATGATTCTTTTTTTGATAACAAAACAAGTAAATTCCTTCGTAAATTACCTGATGGAGATAAGATACTATTAGTTTATTTAAAATTACAATTAAAACTTCTTAAAAGTGAAGGAATTTTTGTATATGAACATTTATGCGATAGTATGGCCGAAGAAATTGCTTTAACGCTCGATGAAGATGTAAATATTATTAAATTATTATTAACAGCTTTGGAAAAAACAAAATCTATCGAATTTTTTGATGAAAATACACTTATGCTATCAGAAATGCAAGACTTAATAGGTAGTGAAGGATCAAGTGCTGCAAGAGTTAGAAAACATAGAGAAAAATATAAAATGTTACAATGTAACAGTGAAGTAACAAATAGTAACGAGCCTGTAACAAATCTGTTACGGAGAGATAGATATAGATAATAAGATGATGAATAATATATTTAATTTAATAATAAGTAAAAGCGACAAAATACCTCAAAACTTGTATGAAATAGTAGATAAATTAGAATTTAATTATACTGAAGAAATATTTAATACTCTAAAAGATGATAAAAAAGAAATGCTAAAGGTTATCTTATATACCCTATATGAATTAGAAATAGAAAATTTCCAAAACATATTAGCAAGAGTAAAAAGAGAAGATTTAATAAATTTATATAATCTTTGTAAAAGTTATGATATAGATAATTTTTTATCATACTACAAAAAAACTATTATTAATAAATATACTGACAATAGCACCTAAAAAGGAGATGTTTATATGTTAGATAGTTATATGAATAATATTGAAAATATTGTATCTTCCACCCTATTTATAGGTTTTAAAATTACTTTGATAATATTAGTATCTTTACTGATAATATCTCTAATTTTACTAGCAATAGGGTGTTTGATAAAATCACAAAAGATGAAATCAAAATTCTTAATAGCTGTTCCTAGTTTATTGATAGGAATAATTTTTTTCTTATCAATTCCACCTACCTTTATATATTTTAAGAATTTGATTTAAGTGTATAGTAACTCTCCTTAAAATTTGCCCAAATAATTTATAAGGAGATGATATTTAGTGAATTTTAAAAATCGAAAAAAGCATTTAGTTCCTAAAATAAAAGCAATTGGAACTATGATTACATTGTTTGCTATAAAAGCTAATATGTGCTTTGCGACAGAAGGTGGTACAACTATTGGAACTGCAGAGGTAGAAACAGCAACTGAAAATATAAAAAGAGTAATTACAAGTATAGCAATGCCTCTTGGTGGAGTACTTATATTTGCTAGTGTAGTTATAGCAGCAATAAAAATGATAGCAAACTCAAATAACCCTCAAAAAAGAGCTGAAAGTATTGGTAGTTTAGCCTGGATATGTGGTGGAGGTGTTATATTAGGAGCATCTTTAATAATTGCCGGTATAATCATAAATATTGCAACAAATAATTCTGGAAATTTACTTGGTGGATAGGTGATTATTTATGAGAGTATTTAAAGTTCCTTTTGATATAAAAAGGGAAGAAAAAATTTTTGGTGGTTATTTAAGTTTAAGACAAGTTGTTTATTTAATGCTCGGTGCATCTAGCCTATCTCTTTTTGCTACACCATTACCAATAGCATTAAAAATATTACTTATCTTTTTTATTATAAGTTTCTTTTTATTGTGTACTTTTTTGAAAATTGGTGAGCAGAACTTTGATAAGTTCTTTTTTTATTTCATTAAATATCTCTTTCGCAAGAAATATTTTGTATATAAGAGGTGTTTAAAATGGTAATAATGATTATATTTTTAGTTTTAACTGTTCTATTTATCATAGGTACAGTTATTTATTTAAACAATAAAAAGAAAAATGTAAATGCACCAAAGCATAGTGCAGAAACAAAAGATAAAGATAAAAGTAATAAAAAAGGAAAAAAACAATTAACAGATATTTTGCAGATAAAAATTAAAGATAATATTATTTGTTTAGGTAATAGATATTCAAATGTAATTAAATTAGGAAATATTGATTATAATATGCTTTCAAATTCTGAACAAGATTCCATTGAAAATGTACTTATTCAAACAGCACTAGCAATAGATTATCCTATTCAATTTTTTTCTACAACAGAATTTATTGATACAAGCAAGGTTATATCTTTAATTAAACAAAATAAAACAAACAACACAAAAATTAGAGAATATAAAGAATATCTTATTGACTATCTACAAAATCTTATGGAAAACAGGACTATTTCTGTTGTAAAGAATTATGCAATTATCAGTTATGATGGTACATATGAAAAAGCTATTGAAGAATTAAATAGGAAGTCATTATCTTTTACAGGAAATTTACTTAGAGCTAAAATTGTTTGTGAGATATTAAACGAAGATGACTTATATAATTTGATTTATAGAGAATTAAATAAAAATTCTGCTATAAATATTAGCAACTTAAAGGAAGGAGGTAAAAATTTATATGTTGGAAAAAAACAAAAAGCAAAAAGAAATAAACATATTTAATAATATTCCTACAATGGCAGATATTTTATTACCTGAAACATTACAGGAAAGAAAAGATTATTTAGTTTTAGGATATAACAAATATACAAGAATTTTTGCAATGACAATTTATCCGGAACAAACTTGGGTAAGTTGGCTTG
>CAMMLF010000180.1 GCA_946497585.1 uncultured Clostridium sp. | reverse complement strand
CGCTGTCAATAGGGACGTGTCAATAGGGACGCCCCTTTTTGACACTATCGTGGCAATGAAGGGACGTCCCTATTGACCCGGACCTAAACGTAAAAACTTTTATTTTACGAAAAGGACCGTCCCCAACGGAAAATCTATAGGGGAGATAGAAGTGAAAAGATTTTTCAGTATAATTGGAATAATATTTTTAGTAATAGTTATAGCTTTGAACCTGATTTTTACAGCAGATTTAGATGCCTCAGAACATATAACAGTAAATTTTAATAATATTTTTTACATTATAGGACTCATAATTACAGGTTTAATAATATATTTTGCTTCAAATGCTTTAAATAAATATTTGTATAAAGATGAAAAAAGGAAAAAGCTAAGAAAAATACTATTTATATCTGCAATAAGTATTTATATAATAGCAGATATACTTTGGACGATTTTTGTAAGAGCTCCAATAGTTGGTGACCAAGTTCATGTGAATTCAATGGGCCAGCTATTTTACAGGGGATTTGATGAAGAAATAATTAATAGTGATACATATGCGGGAATTCCACTTAGAGAATACATACAGGCGTATAATCAACAAATACCACAAGCATTTTTATATAGTTTATTTTTTAGACTTATTCATATTGATGAATTTGGAACTCCTAGAGCATTGAATGTTATAGCCATAATTATAATACTTGTAGCAATATATAAGATAGGTAATTTAATTTCAAAAAAACATAAAGTAAATAAGGTAAGGCTAATGGTATTGTTTTTAACATTTATATCATTACCGATGCTTTCAACTTTTGTTTATGGAGACATACCAAGTTTAGCATTTTCACTACTTAGTGTTTATTATATGATGAAATTTGTGGATTATTTGAATAATAAAGATAGGTATGCAAATAATTTTGATGCAAATACAAATAACGAAAACTGCAATGATGAAAAAGATAGCAATGCTCAAAATAACTTAAATTCAAATTATAATAATTCAGGAGCAATTATTGTTAAGGAAAAAGTGTCAAAGTATTTAGGTATAAAATATTTTACTCTTGCTACAGTTTTTTCAATGATTGCATATATGTTTAGAATGAATAGCTTAATATTTGTAATTGCAACAGTGATTTATTTGTTATTTAATTTATTTACAAAAATAACAAGTAAAACTGCAAAAGAAAATATTATAAATATTTTTGCAATTATACTTTATATTATAATGTCAATTATACCATCGCAAATTGTAAATGATTATTACATAAGCAAATATAATTTAGATAAGAGTAAGGCATATCCGAATATAAGTTATATTTTAATAGGAATGAGTGAAAGCTGGAGAGGAAATGGGTGGTATAATGAAAGTATTGGAGAACCTGCTTTAAAAGATCCAGAGGGGATAAAAGATGAATATGCTAATAGAATAAAAGAAAGATTAGAATATTTTTCTCAGAACTTAGGGTATACATTTAATTTTTACACTAATAAGTTAGCTTCTATGTGGTCTGAAAATACATATTCTGCTGTAAGACTTAATCTGTTGCATGAAAGTGAAGATGACTATTTGAATGTAATTAAGGAACCTTTAACATTTTACCAAAAGGCTTTATTAATACTTATGTGTATATGCTCAATAATAGTACTAATACAAAATAGAAAAAATTTATCACCTGAAATAATATATTTGTTATTAATTTTTATGGGAGGATTTGCATTTCATATTATATGGGAAGCAAAATCAAGATATATAATTCCATATATAGTTGTACTTATACCTATTGCAAGTATTGAGATTAATAAATTAAAAAAGCGTAAAGATACAGTGTAAGTACTTGCATTTATGTTAATATTATGATACAATATTTATGCTTGAAAAGAGATTTAGCATTATTGTATCATATTTTTTTATGCAAATAAAAGCCTAGCTCACTTTTCAAATCCTTGCTTGCAAGTATTTTGCAGGCTATTATCCATAAGGAGGTGAATGTAATGAACAAATACGAAAGTGTTATCATTATTAATCCATCTGTAGATGAAGATAAGGTAAAAAGCCTTATAGATAGATTCTCGGATTTGATTAATACACAAGGTAAAGTTACAAAAGTAGATAATATGGGCAAAAGAAAATTAGCTTATGAAGTAAAGAAAAATAAAGAAGGTATCTATGTTGTATTTTACTTTGAAGCAGAGCCATCTCTAATAGCTGAATTAGAGAGAAATTACAGAATAACAGACGAAGTTATTAAGTTCATCGTTGTAAAAGACGAAAGAGAAGTTTAGTCTTTAGGTCTAAATATGCACAATAACTTTAAAATTATTCTTTACATCAAGGTAGCAAAGGCTACCAAAACAACAGAAAATTTAAAAGCTTTTGGGGAGCCGAAAGGTAGGTAAAAATGAATAAAGTAATATTAATGGGAAGATTAACAAGAGATCCAGAAGTTAGATATACACAAACTAACAATACTCTAGTTGCATCTTTTTCACTAGCTGTAAATAGAAGATTTGCTAGAGAAGGAGACGCTCAAACAGCAGACTTTATAAATATTGTTGCTTGGGGCAAAACTGGTGAATTTTGTAGTAAATATTTCAAAAAAGGTCAACAAGTTGCAGTTGTTGGAAGAATTCAAACAAGAACTTGGGAAGATCAATCAGGCCAAAAGAGATATACAACAGAGGTTATTGCCGAAGAAACTTATTTTGCAGATAGCAAAAGAGATTCAAATGCTAGTGCAAATGATTTTGGTAATAGCTTTGGTGGAGATAATCAAACATCAGGTGGAGATACATCAGACTTTGAGGTATCATCTGGTGATGATTTACCATTTTAAATAGAGTTAAAATGGTATAATAAATACTTTTTAAGCTTATGCAAGCTTTTAAGTATAAAGGTTATATAAAATTAATCTTAACTAAAATAAACAATTTTAGCAGAAAGGGGGGCATACGATTATGGCAGACAAGAAAAATAACAGAAATAGAAGAAATAATAAAGATTACGATGATGATTATAAAGTAAGAAAAGTTAGAAAAAAGGCTTGTCCACTTTGCAGTGACAAAAATCTTGTTTTAGATTATAAAAATCCAGAACAATTAAAGAAATTTGTTAATGAAAGAGGAAAAATTCTTCCAAGAAGAACAACAGGTGCATGTGCAAAACATCAAAGAGATATAACTACAGCAGTTAATAGATGTAGACATATTGCTATGTTACCATATAGCCAAAACTAATTTTAAAAATTATATGTAAATTATAATTTAAAAATATAATTAATGCAAAACAGTAAAGTTAGAACACGAATATAGCAGTTCTAACTTTATTTTGTAAATATAAGTTGATTAGATGTATAAAAATTGCAAAAAAATTTTATTATTACAATTTATATTTACAAAGTAAAGTTAAGATTGCGAAAAGAATACAAATAAGTTAAAATAATTAAAGGGAGAGAAAATGAAAAGAAGAAGTATAATTATAGTAGTTGCAATTTTGCTAGTATTAGTAATTGCAATAATAATTGGAAATTTGAATAAAAGTGAACATGTAGATGCTTTAAAAATTAAAATAGTCACGTCATTTGATCCAATTTATATTATGACTCTAAATATAAC
>CAMMLF010000179.1 GCA_946497585.1 uncultured Clostridium sp. | reverse complement strand
TATCTAAACTATATTCAATTAAATTATACTTTTCACTTGTTCCTGTGATTTCAAAAACTTCACTTACATTATTTTCACTTTCTGTAATACTTCTTGCTTCAACAAGAATTTCATTTTCCAAATTCTCTTTTTCTATATATCCTGCTTCAATACTTACTTTACTTAAGAATGTTGCATTCATCGTCTCTTCTATTGCTGGTGTACTTTCATCCATCCATAGTTTTATCGTATAAGTTTTCTCTTCCTCTGGTCCTAATGAACCACTTGTTAATTCATAAGCTTGATCAGCACTTTCAAGACTTGGGCTTTTTTCTTCATATGTAGCTAAATTTTTTGGTGTTCCATCATTTACAGATACTTTGATATATTCACTAGATAATCTTTTTTCTCCTTCACTTACTAACATATCTTCTAAATTCACTTCATAAGTTGCATAGGTATTACAAGTATTTTTGATCGTAAAGGTATAACCTGTTGTAGATAGCCCTTCTTCATCACTTATGGGATATGTTTTATTTAAAGTGATTCCTTCACTTTCATTGGTCATCGTTAGTTCAAAACATTTACTTCCTAGTGTATTAAAGTTTCTTTGTTTACTTGTAAACAACCAACTGGCATAGCTAATACCTAGGATACTCATAATAGTTAGTAAAATTATAAGAATAAATAAAAGTTTTTTTCTCATATTATCCCTCTTTATGTAGTATAGCTTTTTTATCCTTTATACTCGCGGGTATTATATCATATTTATGATATCATTTAAAAGGAAAAAATACTATAAAAAAGCTTTCAAATAAAATTAATAAATATTTAATAGTTGCTTAAATTTTATAAAAATAAATGTTTTAAATTCCAAAGATACTCTGTACTATTAACTAAACAACCTATCTCATACACTATTTGCTGAATATATTTTAATTTTTCTTTCAGTATAGAATATGAATATGAGTATTTTCTGTATTAAATAATACCAAAGAAAAAGTAACCACATCTTTTTTTGTGACTACTTTCTCTTGTAACTACATCATTCTTGTCTTTTTTAATTAACATTTATAAATATATCTATATTTAATGCATGTATTTTAATCACGCTTAGTTGAACTTCTTAATAAATTTAATGAAAGTTCATCTTTCTTGCTTGTTTCTATCCTTCTTTGTAGTTCCGCAATCGATGTATCTAATACATTTTTGCGAACCCGTCCTTTCACACATCTTTCAGGATTTTGGATAAGTCCAGTAAAGAATTGCTGCAGAAAAGCATTCTGTTGTAAAGTATTCCATAGATAATCTGCTTTTTTATAGTATTCTAATGCAACTTCATAATCTCCAAATTCTGTGAATACAATTCCCATCCTATAAAAAGCTTTATACAAATACTCAAATTCAATAGGATGAAGTGTTTCGGGTCGACAGAATATTTCTATAATTTTTTGATAATGCTCTCTTGCATTTTCATAATCTTCCAATTTTTCATACATTAACCCTAAACGATATCTAGAACGATAACAATACGGATTAATTGAAATCGCCGTTTTAAAATATAAAAGTGCTCTCTTATCTTTAATTTTTTGTAGCAAAATTCCATATTTATAATATGCATAATAAAATGCTGTTTCTTGCATACATTCGTTAAGTACCGATTGGGCATATTCAAAACTTGGCTTTTGCCGCTGACGTATATCATTGCAAAATATAGCAGCAAGTTTTAAATCAGGATTACAACGATACGCATAACCAAAACCTCTAAGTATGTGTTTCTCATCAAATACTAAAAAATCTTTTTCTGTTAAAAGAGACCATTTTGTTTGAGTCAAATTAAAAATTTTAACACAGATATCATTTGCTCGTTTCCTTCCCATGGCAATAGCAAACATGATATATTCTGAATCAGAAAAACTTTTAATTCCCTTAAATTCACTAACTGCTTTACGAATTCTTTGGACAACATTCTTCCATTCATCCAAGGGCAAGTCCATATACTGAGCACAATAATATGCTTGAATTAATCGATTTTGCACAAATATATTATGTAGTTTAGTTAACGTCTCAAAAAATCCCTTGTCTCCTGCCGCAAATTTAGTCGAAACAAACCGAGTTATTTCTGTGGTATTATCAGAGCAAATCACTTCCGAATGCAATTTTTTCGTAATTTGCTTTACATCGTCAATTTTATCACGCAATCCTTCAGATAAAATAACACCAGTTGCTCTGGAAATATCAAGTTCACAAAATTTTTTCAAAGCCTCATCATCAGGAATTAAAATAATGACAGTTCGTATTTTATTAAGTGCTTCACTTTGAACAGAATGAAAACTATGATTATCATAAACAAATATTCCAATATTTTGCAAAAATACAGAAATATTTAAAAATGCTTCTGGCCAACTTCCATCATGAATAAGCATAATTGAATTTTTCATATTTTTCCGACTCCTTTGTTTTAATAATTTTTTTAAGTATCTCCTATTCAATATATTTGTATATTACGTTCAGTAAGAATACATTATTCAAAAAAATTTTATTATTTTATTACGATTTTTTACTAAATAATGAAATTACTTTTTCTAACTTACTTTATTAGCATCATTATAACTAAACATTTTTAGATAGTCAAGATTGCAACAGAAACCGGGTGTAAAAATTTTTTGTAGGTAAATTTATAATATGATATCCTCATTATAGGAGGATAAAAGATATGAAAAAAGAAGAGGATAAGCATATTAACGAATTTACAAATGAATTTGATGAATTAGTTGCAAAAGGAAAAATGAATATTAATTCTCTTGAACAATTAATGATTGATAATGTTGAAAATTATAAAAAAGATTTACATAAACACGTAGAGGAAATATTATCAACTCATATTAATGAAAAAGAATTAATAATTAAAAAAAACAAGAATGGAAAGAAAAAGGATATCAATTAAAACATCTTAATAGAAGAAAAATAGAGTTTATACTACTTTCTGGAAAAGTTAAAATTCATAGAACAGTTTTACAAATTCAAGGAAATATAAATTTAAATATATACAATTTAAAAAGTAAATTAATTACACCTTTAGATGAATATCTAGGAATAGATAAATTGCCATTTAAAGTATCATTAAAAATGATGATAGAAATCATTTCAAAAAGCTAGTGAAATTATATATAGAGTATATGGTATCAAAACATCTTATGTCACTGTAATGAATATAACTAAATATGTAGGTAAATTAGTTTATGATTATAACTATAATAAAGCTTTAAAAACTTGGAATAATCGCACTGATATAGATATGACTATAACTAAAAAGAAAGGTACTTTATATATTCAAGCAGATGGTGCAAGTGTTAATACTAGAATAGAAGATGAAAACGGTTCTACCTGGAAAGAAAATAAATTAGGTATTTTCTTTTCTGATGATGATATGTATAAAAGAAAAGACAAATCTAACATTATAAATCATAAAGAATATGTTTCTTACATTGGTAGCGTTGAAACTTTTAAAATATTAGTATTTGCCAAAGCAGTAGAACTAAAATATTGGGAATATGAAAATATTGTGTTTATATCAGATGGTGGATTGTCAACACTTTTTTAGACAATTTTTATAAGGACAACCCCAAACGATATG
>CAMMLF010000178.1 GCA_946497585.1 uncultured Clostridium sp. | reverse complement strand
GTTATGTTTGCTGCAATTGGAGTTGTACTAGCTGTAATTTATGTAGTAATTGCAAATTTATTAGACAACACAGTAAAAAGCAGTAGTGATATAGAAAAAGCTACAGGATTAAATGTAATAGCAGAAATACCAGTATATGAATTCAATGGTAGAGGGAGGAAAAGATAAATGAAAAAAGAAATAATAACCCAATCAGATCCAAAATCCCCAATATCAGAAGTATTTAGAGCTCTGAGAACAAATTTGCAATTTATGAATAGAGCGGCTGAGTGCCAAACAATATTAATAACAAGTACAGTTCAAGCAGAAGGCAAAAGTTGGGTTTCTGCAAATCTAGCAACAGCATTTGCTCAAACTGGAAGCAAAACATTAATTATAGATGCGGATATGAGAAAACCAAGACAACATAAAATATTTCAAATTGCTAATGTACCAGGACTTTCTAACTATTTATCAGGCATAAATGACGTAGGCAAAAGGCAAAATGTTGGTGCATTAGATTGCATAAAAGATACAGGTATTGACAACTTATATTTATTACCAAGTGGAAATATTCCACCAAATCCATCGGAACTACTAATGTCAGATAAAACTATAGAACTTATAGATGAAGTTACAAAAAACTTTGATGTAGTTATATTTGATGGAGCACCTTGTTTACTAGTTACAGATTCTACAATTATTTCTAGATTAGTAGATAATACTGTATTAGTTACAAGCTACAAATACACTAAAATAGATGATTTAAAAGAGGCTAAGAAGCGTATAAAAAGAGTAGGCGGAAATATTGCAGGTGTTATTTTAAATAGAGTAGAAATATCAAATAAAAAATATGAAAATAAATATTATTATGCAAGTAGTAATGTTCCAAGTACAAGTGTAAAATCATCTCCAAAGATGAAAAGATCAAGGGACGAAGAGGAAGAAAGCGATAAGCAAAGGCGTGTAAAAGATGCTGTGGAGATTAACAAGCCAAAAAGGTTAAGAGAAGAAGCTGTACAAGTTGACAAACCAAATAGATTAAAAGATGAAGAAACAGAACTTAGCAAACCTCAAAAGGAAAAAAGTGAAGATGAAATACTAGAAAAATCTAGCTCTGAAAAGAACAAAGATATAAATGAATACATAAATGATAGAGTTAAAGATACCGAAGAAAAAATAAAAAGAGAAATTCAAAGAAATAATGGAAAAAGATTTTCTGAAATAGAGGAAGTACCATCAGACAAAGCAAGGGAGATATTGGAAAGCATAAGAAGATTTAAATAGTTTAGTAGCATTAGAAAGCTAAAAAGATTAGTTTTATTGGAAAGAATAAAACATTAACTAAAAACTATCAATAATATCAAAAAGTGGAAGGAATTAAGAAATGATAGATGTTCATTCACATATATTGCCAAGCGTAGATGATGGAGCAAAAGATATTGCAGAAACCTTTAAGATATTAAATGAAGCCTGCAATGCAGGCTTTTCTGATATCTTTGCAACTTCACATTATATAGATGGCGAGTTTGAATTTAATAAAAGAGATAGAGAATTTATTATTGAAGCATTAAATCAAAAGATTGTGGAAGAAGGTTTAAATATAAAGTTGCACATAGGTGCAGAAGGATATATATCTAGCGATTTTCCTAAATTAATTGAAGCGGGAGAAGTACCTACTCTAGGAAACAGTAGATATGTGCTTTTTGAATTACCTTTAAGAGCAAAAGTAATGTATACTGTGGAGGTAATAAATAAGTTAATCAATATGAAACTTATTCCTATTATAGCTCATCCAGAAAGATATGAGCTAGTACAAGATGATCCTAATATAGCAATTGAATGGGTAGAAGAAGGAGCACTTTTACAATCTAATTATGGAAGCATAATAGGAAGATATGGATCGACTTGTAAAGAAACATTATACAAACTTTTAGATGCAAATGCTGTTCATTTTTTGGGTACTGACAACCATAGAGCAGGTAGCATTTATACAAGAATGGATGATATTAAGAAAGAGTTTAGAAAAAGAATAGGCAAAGATAAATTTTATGAATTAAGTGAGCTTAATCCTAGATGCATACTAAATAATGAAGGGTTTGATATAGATGAACCTAAGAAGATTAAGAAGGGAAGAAGGTAAAAAGATGGCATTTTGCCATCTTTTTACGTTGGGGACGGAGCAAAACGTAAAATTTTTTTTGGGGGGACGGTCCTTAAATGAAAAATTTTCAACTATGCTCCCCAATTTTTTCTCAATTTTTTTCTCCAAACCTATTTAAGTTTTTAACTTTCTATGATAGAATACACCTTGAAATAAAGCAAATAAATTTACATAAGTGCTTGCCGTTTCATAAACATTAGAAACTAAAAAAGCACAGCAAAGGAGATATAACTTTGAAACAAGTTAAGTACAAAAAAATATTATTAAAATTAAGTGGAGAAGCATTAGCAGGAGATAACAAAGTTGGTATTGACAGTGAAACTATGAATGGTATATGCGATGCTATAAAAAAGGTTCATGATATGGGAGTAAAAATTTCTATAGTAGTTGGTGGAGGAAACTTCTGGAGAGGTAAATATGGCGAAGGAATGGTAAAAACCACGGCAGACTATATGGGAATGCTTGCGACAGTTATGAATGGACTAGCTCTACAAGATGCAATTGAAAAAAGAGGTATGCAGGCAAGACTTCAAACAGCTATTGAAATGAGACAAATAGCAGAACCTTTTATTCAAAGAAGAGCAGAAAGACATTTAGATAAAGATAGAGTAGTTATTTTTGCTTGTGGAACAGGACATCCATTTTTCTCAACAGATACAACTGCAGCATTAAGAGCCGCAGAAATGGACGTTGATGCAATATTAGTTGCAAAAACTATTGATGGAGTTTACACAGCAGATCCAAAATTAGATAAATCAGCTAAAAAGCTAGATCATGTTTCTTATCAGGAAATTCTAGAAAAAGATTTAAAAGTAATGGATTCAACAGCAATTTCACTTTGCAAAGATAATAATATACCACTTGTAGTATTTGCTATGAGTGACCCAGAAAATATTATAAGAGCAGTAAAAGGTGAAAACATAGGAACTATTGTAGATTAAGTTAAAAAGCAAAACTGCGAAGCAAATGCGTAAGAACATATATTGAAATAAAAGTAAAAAATAAATTTTAGGAGGATTATATGAGTTTAGAAAATATGCAAGAAAGAATGGAAAAAGTTATAGATAATTTGGAAACAAATTATTCAGAAATAAGAGCTGGAAGAGCAAATCCAGCTATACTTAATAGAGTATCAGTGGAATATTATGGTGTACCAACACCAATCAATCAAGTAGCAAGTGTTTCAGTTCCAGAGGCAAGACTTATAGTTATTCAACCATGGGATAGAAGCATTTTATCACAAATTGAAAAAGCTATAGAAAAGGCAGACATAGGAATTCATCCTATGAATGATGGCCAAGTTATTAGACTTTCTTTCCCAGAACTTACAGAAGAAAGAAGAAAAGAAATAGTTAAAGATGTTAAGAAAACAGCAGAAGAAGCTAAAGTTGCTGCTAGAAATGTTAGACGTGATGAAATGGATGAAGCTAAAGCAAAATTAAAAAATAAAGAAATATCTGAAGATGAAGAAAAATC
>CAMMLF010000177.1 GCA_946497585.1 uncultured Clostridium sp. | reverse complement strand
TTGCCTAGTTTATTTAATTTTTGTTGAAGTTGTGTTGCGGTTTCTTCTACGCTATCTAGCACACCTGCAATATTTCCTACTTCTGTGTGCATTCCAGTTTCAACAACTATACCTTTTCCTCTACCATATGTTACTAGGCTTGAAGAAAATAACATATTTGTTCTATCTCCAAGTGATACTTCTTCATTTTCTATTGTAGCTGCATCTTTTTCTACTGGTACTGATTCTCCTGTAAGTGATGCTTCTTGTGCTTTAAGATTTACAGCATCAACTAATCTAATATCTGCAGGAACATAATCTCCTGTATCTAATACAACTATATCTCCAGGTACCAATTCTCTTGAAGGTATAACTGTTACTTTTCCGTCACGCATTACCTTTGCTGAGTAACTACTCATTTTCTTTAATGCCTCTAATGACTTTTCTGCTTTATTTTCTTGTATTACCCCTATAACAGCATTAAGAATAACAACTATTAGTATGATTATTGAATCTGTAAATCCTTCGCCTTGCATTTGTCCTACAACGCCAGAAATTATTGCTGCTATTATAAGGATTATTATCATAAAATCTTTAAATTGCTCTAAAAATTTTACAAATAGGCTTTTCTTTTTCTTTTCTTGCAATTCATTATAGCCATTTTCTTTTTGTCTCTTTTTCGCTTCTTCTTCGCTTAATCCTTTTTCTAAGTCTGTGTTTAAAGTTTTAGAAACTTCTTCTACGTCTTTGTTAAACCAGTTCATTTTTTCACTTTCCTTTCATATTTTTAAAATAAAGTTAGTCAAACCTTCTCATTATATTATTACTTTATGTACTTTTGTATTATGTACGTATTTTATCATTGCTTTGTATACTTGAATTATCACTCTTGTCAAGCAGTATTATTATTTGCTATTTAATTTATTTTAAACAGCAATTAAATATTCTAATACCCAATTTTATGATAATTTTTTGCAGTAATACAATAAAAAGCAAGACTAATAAGAATTACTATTTCTTAAAAGTCTTGCTCACCATAAAGGTCACTAACCAGATTTCTCTTGTTGTTGATTAGTTATTTATGAGCTACTCCCTTTTTTGTTTTCATTATTTTATCAAACTGAATTTTAAAATTCAAGGGGTTACTTGTTTTTTATTACCAATTTTTTTACGCCCCATAGTCAATAGACTACAGGGCAAATAGTGAGAAAAATCACTTACCTAACACTTGAGAAGTATAATCAACTATTCCGTCATAAATCACATTTTCCAACTTAATGACATCAATCTTTCTTACACCTTCTATTTTCATAAAAAGTATAGAATTGAAACCATCAAGCAGGAATTTATTTGCACTTACAACTATTGGATATGGAATTCTTTTATATTTTCTATAAAATCTAGCAATTCTGTTGTATACAGTTCCAATCGGGTCCTCTAACCTAAAATTTACATACACGGATTTGTGATTTCCTTGTTCTAGCCACTCCTCAGGAAGAGATGGCAATTCGCCAAATCTCCTTTTGGTTTGGATTAAACTTAATTCTTCATTGAAATCTTTCACCTCTGCTTTTCTTTCTCGACCTTTTGTTGATTTTACAATATGCTGAAACTTTTCAAATTCGTTTGGATACATACTACCTTTTTTACGGTTGCAAACACTACAGCAAGGTCTTAAGTTGTTGGTAATACTAACACCACCAAATTCTCTCGGTATAAGGTGGTCTAAGGATTTCCATAGTACTCCGTCTTGTTTTTCTTTGTCTTCTATACCTGTAATAGGCTTTTGGCAATAATAGCAGACGTGGCCATGTAGAATGTACGTCAATTCAAACATCGCTTCTTCAAACATATTCCGATGCAAGTAAAGAATTCCGTCTTTTACCTCTCCTTTCTCATCACTAAGAATAATGTGCTCTTTTGGTAATTCGATAATCATTGTCTCACCTCATAACAAATTATTGTATTGATTGAAACAACATTGCTTAAATGAATTCTATCATAATAAATTTTTAGTTGTAAATAGTTTTTTAATATTTAAGTTTCGGGATTTTTTTACATTTTCACGAAAAACATTAATAGTAAGCAGATTTTTAGTATACTTTTATATTAAAAATCTGTTTTTTTATTTTTCAGTCATCACTTAATAAACCTATCATAAATAGGCTCTTCGCATTATGTAATTATTTTTTAGAACAGAGAAAGTTGGCAGTAATTTGGAGGAGTTTTTTGTATATTTTGCCATTCTTTTATTCCAATCTTGGCATTTTTTAAAATGTTATATATTCCTCTAGCCATCTGATAAAACCATAAATATACCTTATCTTTTAAAGACTTTGACTCTTTTATTATTTCCTGTGCAAACATATTTTTTCCTAATTTTTCGCACATTAATGCTATAAATCCAATTGTATAGGTTAAAAGAAGATTTAGATTATTTATTGATTTTAATGATCTAACTCTAAAATTTTCAAAATTGTATTCTTGCTTTTTAAATTTAAAATATTCTTCAATTCTCCATCTGCTAAAGTAAAGCCTGGCTACTTTTAATGCATCTTCCTTGCTTTTTATTGGAATATTACTAGCCAACATCATCGGTGTATCACTTAATCCATAGACAAAGAAAATGTTTATCCACTTTTTAGAAGCAGTAATTTGAGCTTTAATGACACTTATGAGGCATTCTTTTTCTACGTTTTGAAACATTATATTAAACTTTAACTTTCCCTTGTAACCATCTCTTAAGGTAGTAATTTTATTCCATCTATGCTTGTAATATATTTTTCTCTTTTCAGTAAGTCTAATAACAAAATGTTGATTTTTATTAAAGAAATAATTAAATATGTCATTGCTGTCATAACCTCTGTCTAACACAAAGGTGCCTTGTAAGCTTCTTTCATTAAGTAAAGTAACTACAAAATTTAAACCTTCATAGGTTACATTATTATTAGAAATATACTCTTTTTGGGTAGAAGAATGAATTTTTGAAAAGAGACTTATTGGTTGTTTAAAATTATTAGTTAAGCCAACGATTTCAGTATGATGATAACCTTTTTCATAAGATTTATCTTTACTAGAACCATCTCTAACAATTCCCAAAGCTTCAAATTTATTTCCAAGAGGCTTAGTTACATCACTGTCATCAACAAGGAAAACAGGTTCATCACCAAGTGCATCAAAGGCTAGATTACAATAGTTTAAAAAGATAGATTCATCTAAATCTAAGGATAAATTATTAGAAAGCCTATCGATAGTATTAATTTTAGAAATATTTTCATCTAAAGCTTCAGAAATACTAGACAAAAGGATATCTTTAGATTTAGAAATACCATAAAGCATATCTGTAACGAACTTAGAAGTAGGCTTATTAGAATTTTTACAAATTTTTTTAGAAAAATTAACAATTTCTCTTTTCAATTGATAAGTGTTTGTGGTAAAATAACTCATAGAAAAAACCTCCATATTTTTGTTTAGTAAAAGTTTTTGATTGTTAATATATTATACCAAACAAAAGAGGTTTTTTCTTCATTTTAACAGAAATGTAATAATTCTGTGGATAACTTTTTTCTAAATTTTTAAAAAATCGGTCAATTGAAAAAGTAAAATATATTTAGAAAAAGTAACTTCTAATTACCGGTTA
>CAMMLF010000176.1 GCA_946497585.1 uncultured Clostridium sp. | reverse complement strand
GGAGGAATGTATATTGTAGCTTAAGTAATAAAATTAAACTGTGAATTGTAACAAATTATAATAAACTTTTATAACTACTTCCTCACAAATGCCTCTTTCATATTCTCTTGCTCTTCACCATCAATTAAAAGCTTTACACTATTTACTTCTTTTAATTCAGCCAAAGAATTTACAACAGCATAAATAGCATTTGTCCCACTACTGTTTAAAAATTCCTTAGATAAATCAACAGTAGCACAATCACCATTAAGTTCTGCCTTATTAACTTTAGTTCCTTCAGGTATAGGATTTTGTAAATTCTCATTTTCTGGACCTGTAATTAAAAGATTTACTATGTACATGTATGGATTATCTATTAAATCTTTTGCATCCACTTTCTTTTCTTCTGAAACTAATTCTAAGCTTTGTTTATCTTCAAAATATAATGTAATTGCAGTTTGCCTCATTTGTTCTTCTGAAATCTCTTCTTCTGGCTCAATTACAGTTTCATTTTCCACATTTTCTACCACTTCTGTGGAAAAATTTAAAACAATTAATATCGCAATTATTGAAATAATGCTAATTATTATAACAACCTTTAATATAAAAAATTTTTTCATATCTGCCTCCTGTGAAATATTATGAGACAAGGCATATTTTTATAACATTTTTTCCAAAAAAATTTTGACTTTTCTAATTATAAATTTAAAATTAATAATTAAATGATTTTGGCTTATTTTAGCCATTTTGCAACATTCTTGCCAATCTTTAGTTATTGACAAATAAGTCTTTTGCATATACAATATAGAAGTAATTTTATGCCCAAAAATCTTTTAAAAATAAGGCATAAAATATAGGTTTATAGGTAGCCTTAAAAACCTAAATTTTTAAATAAGGTGAATTTTATATGAGTAATACATTACATGTTGGTCTTGACGTTGGTTCAACAACAGTTAAAATCGTTGTAATGGACGAAGACCTAAATATTATATACGAAAATTACCAAAGACATTTTTCAGATACTAAAAATACAGTATGCCAAGTTCTAGAAAAACTTGCCGAAGATTATAAAGATTATACATATACAATAGCTTTAACAGGTTCAGGAGCTATGTCAGCAGCAAGATTTTTAGACTTACCATTTATACAAGAAGTTGTTGCTTGTAAAAGAGCTGTTGAAAAATACATACCTCAAACAGATGTAGTTATTGAGCTTGGTGGAGAAGATGCTAAAATAGTGTACTTTGGTAAATCAATCGAGCAAAGAATGAATGGTACTTGTGCAGGTGGAACAGGTGCATTTATAGACCAAATGGCATCACTTTTAAATACTGATTCTCAAGGTCTAAATGAACTTGCTAAGAAGCATAAAATGATTTATCCAATAGCTTCTCGTTGTGGTGTTTTTGCAAAAACTGACGTACAACCACTTTTAAACGAAGGTGCAGATAAAGAGGATATTGCTGCTTCAATTTTCCAAGCAGTTGTTAATCAAACAATAAGTGGTCTAGCTTGTGGTAGACCTATAAGAGGAAATATAGCATTTTTAGGAGGTCCTTTAAATTATTTATCTGAATTAAGGCAAAGATTTATTGAGACTTTACATTTAACACCTGAACAAACAATAGTTCCTGAAAATGCACATTTACTTGTTGCAAAGGGTGCAGCTTTAGATTCTATTCAAAACAAGACAATTTCTAACGAAAAATTAAAAGCAAAAATTCAAATGCTAAAAGCATCTCATGATTCTACATCAACACCACTTGAACCATTATTTGTAACAGATGAAGACTATAAAGAATTTAAAGAAAGACATGACAAAGACAAAGTAGAAAAAGGCGATTTAAAAAACTTTAAAGGTGACTGCTTTGTTGGTATAGATGCTGGTTCAACAACTACAAAATTAGTTGTTACAGATAGCGATGATAGACTTTTATATTCATTATATCGTAGCAATGAAGGTAACCCTTTAAAAAGTGTTATGCAAATGCTAAGAGATTTATACAAAATAATACCTAAAGATGCCAAAATAAGATATAGTGGTGTAACTGGTTATGGTGAAAAATTAATTCAAACCGCTTTAAATGTTGATTTGAATGAAATAGAAACAATAGCACACTACAAAGCAGCACAAAGATTTTTACCTGATGTTACTAGTATTGTAGATATTGGTGGTCAGGATATGAAATATATCAAAATTAAAGATGGCACAATTAACAATATTATGCTTAATGAAGCTTGTTCATCAGGTTGTGGTTCATTTATTGAAACTTTTGCAAAGAGCTTAAATTTATCTATTGAAGACTTTGTAAAAGCTGCTTTAGAATCACGTAATCCTGTTGATTTAGGTTCAAGATGTACAGTATTTATGAATTCTAAAATTAAACAAGCTCAAAAAGAAGGCTCTACAGTAGGAGATATTTCAGCTGGACTTTCATATTCAGTCATAAAAAATGCTATTCAAAAAGTTATGAAAGTAAGAGATGTAAATACACTTGGTAAACATATAGTTGTACAAGGTGGTACATTCTATAATGATGCTGTTTTACGTGCATTTGAGCTTATTGTTGGCAAAGAAGTTATAAGACCAGATATTGCAGGTTTAATGGGTGCCTATGGTGTAGCAATTTTAGCAAGAAAACAATTCGAAGCAAACATGGATATGGAATATATGTCTAAACTTTCTAAAGAAGAGGATTTAGATAAACTAAAAATTGAAACTTCTCATGTTCGTTGTAATGGATGTGAAAACCATTGTTTACTTACAATTAATAAATTCAATAATGGACAAAGACATATTTCAGGAAATAGATGTGAAAAAGGTGAAGGAATAGTTACAGGTAAAAAAGAATTACCTAACCTTTATAAATATAAATTTGAAAGATTATTTGATTATACTCCACTAGAAGAAAAAGATGCAAAACGTGGAACAATTGGTATTCCTAGAGTTTTAAATATGTATGAAGATTATCCTTTCTGGTTTACTTTCTTAACTAAGCTTGGTTTTAGAGTAGTAGTATCAGAAAAGAGTAATAGAAAAACATACGAAAAAGGTATGGAATCAATGCCATCTGAATCAGTTTGCTATCCTGCAAAACTTTCACATGGACATATTATAAGTTTAATTAATAAAGGTATTAAAACAATATTTTACCCTTGTATGCCATTTTCTAGAAAAGAATATGAAACTGCTGATAACCATTATAACTGCCCAATAGTTATATCTTACTCAGAAGTATTAAAAAATAATATTCCTGAATTAAAAGAAAAAGGTATAAAATTCTTAAATCCATTTTTACCTTTTGAACCTAAGAAGTTGGCTGAAACAATAATGTCTTTACCTGAATTTGAAGAATACAATTTCACTAAAAAAGAATTACTAGAAGCAGCAAAAGAAGCTGAAACAGAGTATCAACATTTCAAAGATGATGTTCACAAAAAAGGTGAAGAAGCTTTAGAATATATGGAAAAGAATAATGTTCATGGCATTGTTCTAGCAGGTAGACCATACCACGTAGACCCTGAAATAAATCACGGTATAGATACACTTATTACAAGTTTAGGATTATGCGTATTATCTGAAGATAGTATAAGCAATCAAACAGAAGTAAAAAGACCAATTAGAGTTGTTGACCAATGGGTATATCATGCAAGACTTTATGCAG
>CAMMLF010000175.1 GCA_946497585.1 uncultured Clostridium sp. | reverse complement strand
AAAATAATCTTTATCATAATTCTTCCTTTCTTTCACAACAAAAAAGACCAACTAATTAAAGTTGATCTAATCGATAAATTGTAATTTGCATTATTTCTTATTCGGTTTTCTTTTAATAAAAAGTAATTTTTTTAAATCTTCTATTATCGAATTATCTATTATATTAAACATAACCCATTTTCCATCGTGAAATGTTTGAGCATTATCATAGGTTTCTAATACATATGATGAAAGTTCGCTTTTTATTTTTTCAACTTTAATTCTTTCATCTTTACCAAAAATAATCATAAAGCCTAACATATCTTCTTTGAAATAAAAGGCACATAAAGTTTTTCCACTTTTTCTGAATTTATATTCGTAAGTCCATTTTTTACCACCATTATTCCAACTCTGATCCATATCATATAATGAAGATATTACATCAACCATATCATAAAAAATATTAGTTTTATTAATTCCAATTAATTTATTTAGTTCTTCTTTTTTTACATTTTCCATTTTATATCTCACTTTCAACCTGTAATTTATTTTATAAATAATCTTAAAATCTTACTTTTAGGAAAAATTTTAAACTTCATATTATTAGTTTTAATTTTTAAATCATCGTATTTTTTCTCATTATATCCGTATTCATCTATTACCTTTATATCAACTACATCTTTTGGCTTATTTGATTTTTCTTTCATTATTCTGACCATTTCCAAATTATATGTTTTTATTTTAGTTTGATCTACAATTATAGTTGTAGTGCAATCTTCAATTTTCACATTTTCTAAAGTTACAGTTACAAGAGCATTTATTCCATTACTTTGCTTTCTTAAAAAGTTTTTCTGTACCATAGTATTATCAAAAATTTCAAAAGGAGCAAAGTTAATTGTAATTCCATCTATAACACAGTCAATTCCATAGTCAATTTTGTTTTTATTATAATCAAACATCATTGAATCTAAATCTTTAACATACAAATTATTTTTTTTCAAATATTCTCGAACATCACTCATATTGTTTGTTGCAACTATTATGTCTATGTCTGAATGTTCTCTGTCTGATATAGTATTGGAAACTAAATATGGAACTGTACCACCAACAATATATAATTTTCCTTTTAGAATTTTTTCTAAATTTAATTTTAATATTATATCTTTGATTTTAGAATAATTGCTCATTGACATACCTCCAAAAATTGTAATTTTGCATATTAAAGATTTAATTTATTATTTCGATACTTTTTTGGATTTATCATTGGAACTATAATTGTCAAAATAATCATTAAAGCAACAATTCCTATACCACTCAATAAAATAACATTGTTATAAGAAAAACTGCCATATAGTAACAAGAAAAAACCTATCCCACAAACAGCAACACACTTCCCATATAGTTGACATATATTTTTTTTGTTATAAGTATTCTTTTTTTCTTTTGACAATGTATTCCAACCAGCAAGCAACCAAGTACCTTTTTGAAAATATACACAAATTCCCCAGATTATTATTCCTAAAGAAATTAAAACTGTTATAATTATTTCAAATAAAGTCATATATAAATCATCCTTTCTATAAATTGTAATTTAACGATTTCTTTGCTGTGCTAATTATATCATAAAAACAGCAAATAATCTGTACTACAACAAATGCCGTATAATGATATTTAAAAAATCAATGGTGCTATATATCTTGAAAACCAAAATGGATAATATAAGAAAAACATACCAAAGAAACTCAATAGTATATACCAAATCACATCACTATTTCCATCTGCCGACTTTTTCATTCTTTCACCAAATAATAATGAAAATATTTTCCAAAGAATATATCCAATTAAAGCCCCTATTGTATTAGCAATTAAATCATTTATATCTGTTGCACGAGTTGTAATCAACTGTGATATTTCTATTAACAATGAAAACCCTGCACCCAATAATACTGTTTTATAACATTTACGATAGTTTTTCCAAATAAAAGGCACTAAAAATCCTAATGGAATAAGCATTAAAATATTCAAAAAGAATGTTCTTTCAATAATGTTAAAAGGGACAAGATTTATAGTTGCCTTTATAATCGACTGATTATCTCCACCTTGTGGAGCATATATTATATCAGAAAGTCCTCCTGCGCCAGTCAATTCATACACTTGCCAAATATAAAGAACAAAGATGATTATTGGTAAAATTGATGTTTTTTGTCCTTTTATTTTTCTAATTATATAATAAATAGCACAAGGTAATACTGCACATAAAATGCTATATATTGTTTCTTGACTAAAATTTAACATATCAAAATCTCCTTACTTAATAAGTAGTTTTTTCTCAAAATTATATTTACTATTTTTTTAAGTAATCTGACTCATCTATTGTTTTTAAAATATAATTAACATCATCATATCTTGAATAATCTGACTGTGATCCTAAACTACATATTAGGAATTCTTTTCCGTGCATTTTATATAATACTACTAGATTATAATCGTCAGATAATGATCCTGTTTTAACTCCGATTACATTTTCATTATAATATTCTGATGTAGGATCAAGAAAAGTATTTGTGTTCTTCCACGTTTGCGTACTTCCATCTGGTAAAGTAGCCGTATAAGAAGTTTGCGATACTATATCTCTAAACCATTCATATTCCAATAATTTTTTTGTAACCTCTTTTAAATCTAATACAGTTGTGCGTGCTTCTGTATCAAAACCACTAGGATCATATAATACGGTGTCATCATATCCTTGTTCTTTTAAATATAAATTTAAGTTCTCCATAAACACTTCTACACGTTCTTGACTTGTTTTAGTATTTGGAGAAATAATGCCACCACAGTAATCTGCAACAACGTATGCAGCGTCATTTCCGGATGGCACTAACATTGCAGCAAACAAATTATGAATATAATAATTTGTTTCTTTAATATTAGCAACAGATGAGCCTTGCTTTGTTAGTGAGAGTGCTTCATAATCTGTTAAAACAATATCATCTAAGTCTGTTAAAGTTGTTGCATATTCAATAACATATAATTTTGCTAAACTCGCAGGTAATTGTTTTTCTTCTGCCTTTTTTGATATAAAGTTTTCATCATTTGAAAGATCAACCATAATAAGAGATTTTGCATTATAAGAATCTTCTATCTTACTTCCAAAAAACAATTCTCTAATTTGATCTTTCACTTCTCTAAAATTTTCGGGTTTCATTGCCCATTGCACAAAAAATATTGCACACATTACTATAATCAAAAGAAACAATAGTATATACTTTGATTTCTTGTTTTTATTCTTCTTACTTTTCATTTATATAATTTTTCCTCCAAAATATTAGTAGTTAGCGTTTACTATTTTACTAAAAAACTCTTAATTTAATATTGCTCTAATTATATCATTAAAATTACTATTTATCCATCAATGCTTACATCATAAAATTTTTCAAAGATTCCATCAAACTCCACATCAATAATGTGCATATCATCTAATGTTTGTTCAAGGTATGATAATCTATTATTGTCTAAGTCTATTAAAACATTACCTAACGAATTTTTAATAATCTCAACATTATTTATTCCAAACATTTTTTCAATATCAAAAAGCATATATTGTATTATATCTAGTATTTTTTTGTCATAATTATTTGCTAAATCTTTTGCATATTGCTCATATTCTGGTTT
>CAMMLF010000174.1 GCA_946497585.1 uncultured Clostridium sp. | reverse complement strand
ATATCTACAAGTAGAAGTAGAGGAATTTCATTTAGTGTTATATTGCAGAACTTAGATCAATTAAAGGCAATATATGAAAAATCTTATGAAACAATTATAGGTAACTGTGATACCCACGTATTCTTAGGAAGTAACTCATATGCTACTGTTGAATATTTCTCAAAAGAATTGGGCGAGAAAACGATTACACATAATAGTAAATCGGTTAATAGAAATAATGTAGATGTAAGAACAGGATTTAGTGAATCGGATCAAATTATGGCGAGAGCTTTAATGACACCTGATGAGCTTAGAAGAATGGATAATAATGATTGTATTATCTTTGAAAAAGGATTAAAACCAATTAAAGCTAAAAAGTTTTGGTATTTTAGAACGCCAATGCTTAAAGATTTTAATGCAAGTAGAATTGACCATAATGATTATCAATGTCCTGAAAGAGGAAACTGGAGAAAATACAATCCATACAATCCTTATACGGGTGATGAGAATGTAAATGAGCAGAATAAAGATGTTAAAGTTGAATCTTTAGATGATTTGTTTGAAGATGCTAAACCAGCAGAGCCGGCAAATGCTGTGCAGGGTAATCAAGGTATGGCAGGGGGCATGATGCAAACACCAGCACAAGGAATGGCAGGAATGAACCCGATGCAAGAGCCTCAAGGAATTAATGTCAATATGGCAGGAGTAAATCCAGCGCAAGGAAGTCAAGGATTGCAGGGTTCATCAGCAGTTCAAAATAACGGATTTAATGCCGGTGCAGTTCCAAATGCAGGACCAAGTTTTGCATCAGTACCAAATATTCAGCCTTTGAATAATACTTCAAATGTTAGAAATCAGACAGCAAATATTCTTCCGGGATTTGAAGATGAAGCTACAAAACAAATGCAAGATACATCAGATGATGAAATAGATATTCAAAAAGAATTAGAAGCAAAATTTGATGAATTGTTTGGAAGTGATTAAAATTACATAATTGTATTGACAAACTGCAATTATTATGATATTAATAAATACAATTTAATGAACTTGTAATATCGCTGTTATTCAAGTTTTAGTCGTATGTGTATCCGTGAATGCACATACGTTTTTTTATATTTTATTAAATAAAACTCGCAACTTTTAATAAGTCTCTTATACCACCCGGTCATATACTTGCAAGATTTTTTCCTTTTTTATAAAATATATATGTGAAAAAAATGAATGAAATAAACAAAATTAAATATTTTGATGAATTGCCATCAACACATTTATATGTAAAAGAAAATCAAGATAAATTAGAAAATGGCACTGTAATTATTGCAAACAAGCAAACTGCAGGAATAGGAACTCACGGAAGAACTTGGTACACAGGTAGTGGTGACAATATTGCAATGAGTATGCTTTTTAAGCCAGAGTGCGATTTATCTAGTTTAAATAATATAACAGTTGATGTGGCACAAAGTATCAAAAAAACTATAAGAAATTTATACAATATTGGTTTAAACATAAAATACCCTAATGACTTATTGTTAAATGGTAAAAAAATATGTGGAATTCTTACAGAAATAAATACAATTTCAGGAAAAATAAATTATTTGATTATAAGTTTGGGATTTAATGTAAATGAAATATGTTTTGATGAAGAAACTATAAAAATAGCAACATCATTAAAAAAAGAATATAACAAAAATTTTGATAGAAAAGAAATTATACTAAAAATAATTCAAAACATAAATAATATCGTAAAATCAACGACATAAAAACAATTCAAAATTAAATTAAACAGAATTGTAACAAATTTACAAAACGGAGCATATATGAGTGGAATAAAAATTATAGGTAGAGGAAAATATTTGCCAAAGCAAGAAATAACATCTGCTGATTTAAGTAAAAAGTTTAATGTAACAGAAGAATACATATGCAAAGTTTGCGGAATTAAAAGCAGATGGTACGGAAATGATGAAGATACATTAGAAAGTATGGCATATAAAGCAAGTCTAGATGCTATAAAAAATGGAAATATTAATTGCAATAAAATAGACTTAATAATTGTGGCAACAACATCTTCAAATATGATGATGCCGGGGATATCATACTTAGTACAATCTCTTTTAAATATTAAAGATTGTATGTGTTTAGATATTTTGGCAGGTTGCAATGGATTTGTAAATGCATTTGATATAGCATATAATTATATAGAAATTGGAAAAATTAACACAGCTTTAGTTATAGGTGTAGAAAAATTATCATCAGTAGTAGATTCAAACGATATGTCTACAGCTATTCTTTTTGGGGATGGAGCAGGGGCTACCATTATTACAAAAAGTGATAAGCCTAAAAAATATTATTCTAAATTCAAAAGCCAAGGTCAAGATGCAGAGTCTTTGACTTATGAAGTAGGAAAAAAGCTAACTATGGATGGAACAAAAATATATAAATACGCGGTTGCAGAAGTTCCAAAATTAATTAATGAAACATTGTGCATGGCAGATTTGAATATAGAAGATATGCAAAATATAGTTTTACATCAATCAAATACTAGAATAATGAGCTCTATAGCAAAAAAGCTTAAAATAGCTAATGATAGGTTATTTTCAGATATAGAAAGTGTAGGAAATACATTTTGTGCAAGTATACCAATAGCTTTAACAGAAATAGATTTACAAGAAGGTGAGTATTTGTTAATGTGTGGCTATGGTGGAGGCTTAAATACAGGATGCATTTTACTAGAATTATAGTTCTAATAAATGTTCAAAAGTTACAATTCACAGTTAGATTTTTTGTAAAAATAATAAGAACCGTGAATTGCAATGTGCAGGAGCTTTTATAAATAAGTAATTATAAAATTAATTGAAAGGATGAACCAAATGAAAACAGCATTTTTATTTCCTGGTCAAGGAAGCCAATTTTCAGGTATGGGAAAAGATTTTTATGATAAATATACAGAGGCAAGAGAAGTATATGATTTAGCAAATACAGTAACAGAAATGCCAGTTAAAGAATTATGTTTTGATGGAAGCGAAGATGAGCTAAAAGAAACAAAAAATGCTCAACTTGCAATTGCTACAACCTCACTTGCAATATTAGCAGTTATAGATAAAATGAACATTAAAGCAGAATATGCAGCAGGATTGAGCCTTGGAGAATATGTTGCATTAGTATATGGAGGTTTCTTAAAGTTAGAGGATTGCTTTAAACTTCTAAAACAAAGAAGCTATTATATGCAAAATTTAGTACCAAATAAAGAATATGCAATGGCAGCTGTCATAGGACTAGATTCAAGTAAAATCGAGGAAGTTTGCTCAAAACATGAAACAAATGGAGAATTTGTAGTACCTGCAAATTATAATTATTCTATGCAAACAGTAATATCAGGAGAAGCAAAAGCGATAGAAAGTGTTTCTCAAGAACTAAAAGAGCTAGGTGCTAAAAGAGTGATACCACTTAAAACATCAGGACCATTCCATACAAAAGCACTAGAAGAAGCAAGCAAAGAATTTTATAAAGATTTACAAAAAGTAGAGTTCAAAGCAGGAAATGGTGTAAATGTAATAAAGAACCTTGATGGAAGTACATATAAAGTAGGAGATAATTTCGCTGAAATATTATCTAAACATATTGTAAGTCCTGTAAGATTTGATAAAGCATTAAATATATTTAAAAATGAAAATGTAGATACATTTATAGAAAT
>CAMMLF010000173.1 GCA_946497585.1 uncultured Clostridium sp. | reverse complement strand
ACATCTCCTGCTTTTTTAACTTCTTTTAATGCCTTTTTTATTCTTTCTTCAAAGTCTCCTCTATATTTTGCACCTGCTATCATACTAGCCATGTCTAAGCTTACTACTCTTTTATTTTTTAATATTTCTGGCACGTCTCCTGCTACTATTTTTTCTGCTAACCCTTCTGCTACTGCTGTTTTACCAACACCGGGTTCACCAATTAAACATGGATTGTTTTTTGTTCTTCTTGAAAGAATTTGTATAACTCTTTGAATTTCTTCTTTTCTTCCTATAACAGGATCTAGTTTTCCTTCTTTTGCTTGTCTTGTTAAGTCTGTTCCATATTGGTTTAATGTAGGAGTTGAATTGTAGCTTCCTTTGCTTGACGAAGAATTAGATTCATTACTTTCTTCTCCTTCTTCATTTAGAACTTTTATTAATTCATTATATAACCCTTGAGGATTTACATCTTCTTCAAGCATTATTCTAGTTGCTACGCAATCTCCCTCTTTCATTATACCTATTAACAAATGTTCTGTTCCTATATATTCTGTGCCTAGTCTTCTTGCCTCTAAGAATGCATTTTCAATTACTCTTTTACTTCTTGGAGTAAAACTAATTTGATTTGCATCTTCTATTTCATCACCTACTCCAACAATTTCTTCAATTGATTGTTTTACTTTTTCTGAAGTTAGTCCTTGGTTTTGCAATACTTTACTTGCAACACCAGTACCTTCTTCAACTAATCCATAAAGTAGGTGCTCTGTTCCTATGTAATTATGCCCTAATTCCATAGCTATTTCTTGTGCATATTCTAAGGCTTTTTCTGCTCTTGCAGTAAATTTATAATACATATTAAATACACTTCCTTTCAAAATTTAGTTAAAAATTTATATTTTATTAAGCTACAATATATGTTCTAGAACATTTCAGCGAACGAAGCTTGCGCCGCTTAAGAGCGTCAGCTTTAAGCGCGCCATGTGTCTTGCACTCTTTTAAAGCGGAGTGCAGCGGGCAAGCTGGAGCGAGTTTAGACTCGCGACCGCGCAGTGAAATGTGGAAGAATGTATATTGGAGATTAATAAAAAAATATAAATTTTTAATCTTCACTTAAAATCTGCTTTATTACTTCACATCTTGAAGCTTCTTGGTCTATAACTGATAATTTTGTGCCAAGTCTTTTTTGCATATTTGCAGGTTTAGTAAATAACATTAGTTCTCTAACTTTTTTGTCATTTAATTCTTTTATTATTCCTAAATCTGTACCTAATTTGACTTTTGATAAAAGTTCAATGTTTTCATCTTCGCTAAGTCTTCTTGCGTTGGCAAGTATTCCATAACTTCTATAAACTTCATCCTCAAGTTTTAGTGAGTTTTTAGATAAATATTTTCTAGCTAATCTTTCTTGGTCTATTATTTTTTGTGCTAATAGATTTAGATTTTTTGCAATCTCTTTTTCTGTTATACCCAATGTTTGATTGTTTGATACTTGGTATATGTCACCTTCTGCTTTTGTACCTTCGCCATACAATCCTCTAACATTCATACCTAAATTATTAATTATATTAAGCATTTTATTTAGATTGCCTGTCATTTGAAGTGCTGGTATATGTACTAATGTAGAAATTTTTAGTCCTGTACCAACATTGGTTGGACAAGCTGTTAAAAATCCATATTTTTCATGATAACTATATGGAATTAAACTTTCCATTTTTTCATCTATTTCAATAGCTAGGTTTAGTAAATTGTCTATATCTAATCCTGATGTAAATACTTGCAATTTTATATGGTCTTCTTCATTTACCATTATGCAAATATTTTCGTCATCATTAATTACTACTGCTGTATATGGCATTTTGGTTTTTGCAAAGTCTGGGCTTATTAAATGTTTTTCAACCAAGCTTTGCTTTGTAATCATATCCATATCATCTATGCTTAGGAATTTCAAGTTATATCCTAAGCTAGGTGTGATTTCTTTTACTTTATCATATACTTCTTTTAATTCTTCTTTTGATGCTTTATTAATAAATGGGATTCCTTTTATATTTCTTGATAGTCTCACTCTTGTACTAATAACTACATCTGATTCTTTTCCATTTTGTAAATACCAATTCATTATTTATTCATCTCCTTTATCTTATCTCTTATTTTTGCAGCGTCTTCATATCTTTCTTCTTTTATAGCTTTGTCTAATTGTTTTTGCAAATTTTCTAATTCAGAATTTTCGCTGTTTTCTGCATTTGTCTTGTTCTTACTTGATGATTTTTTACTTTTTGTATTTAATAAATCATCTACATTTTTTGCTCCTCTTCCTATATGTTTTGCTGTTCCATGAAGATTTTTTAATAATGAATCGATTGGTCCTGAGAATGTATCATAGCAATCACTACATCCAAACATTCCTGTATCTATGAAATCATTGTATGACATTCCACAAGTTTTGCACTTTACGTTATCTATGCTAAAGCTTGGCAATAATGAACTTTCTGCATAATCATTAAAGAAATCTCCTAAAAAGCTAGTAAAGTCCATTGGTATATCTATTCTATCTACACCTAATTTTCTTGCACAATCTGAGCATAAATTTAATTCCTTTCTTACACCATTTATTACTTGAGTATATCTAACATTTGCTTCATTTTTTCCACAATTTTGACACAACATAATAATTACCTCCTTTAAAATTATTTAGTCAAAATATTTTTGTTTATATGCAATATATTTAATTTGCAAAGTTGCATTTTTGTGATAATTTGATATTAAACTAAATTGATTAGCATATTTTTGAGTATCTTTGCTCTTATTTCATCTTTTGTTTCCTTTGGCAAAGTCAGGGCTTTATCACTTGTTGCTGCTTTTATGAGCTTTGCTTCTTTTTCATTTATAATGTTATAGTCTAGGAAGTTATTAACAAATATTTCAAGCTCTTTTGCTGTTATAGAATTTCCTATACTGTTTATTATGTGCATTAAATAATCACTATGTGTGATATTTACTTTTCTTATTTTTATGCACCCTCCACCACCTCTTGAGCTTTCTACATAGTAGCCTTGTGTGGGAGTAAATCTTGTAGATATTACATAGTTGATTTGTGATGGCACACAATTAAAGTGCTCTGCTAAGTCATTTCTTTGTATTACAGCATAATCATCATCTTCTAATAATTCATTTATAAAGTCTGCTATTACATCTGAAATTCTCATTTTTCTCCCCTTCTTTCTATAACTTTTTGTGTTTACTATTTTAAAATTGTCACTTTAAATGTTTTTATAATTTTAGTTGTTTTTGATTTCGACATTTTTCTATCTTTTTTTACTTTGACTTTCTTTGACTTTTAATAGTATATACCCTTTTATGGAAATTGTCAATAGTTTTTTAAAAACTATTGACAATTGTTTTATACTTTCTCTACATATAATTTATCATTTACAGCAGTTATCGTGTATCTATGCAATTTTTCAATATCTTTTATTTCATTATAGTTGCTATACTTAAATATTTGCTCTTTCGCCTCTTTTTGTTTTTCTTTTAATTTGTTTTCTTCTCCTTTTTTTAAATACTTAAATTCTACCATTATGCTATTATATCCTTTGCTTCTGTCTCTTGGTACTAATAGTATGTCCGGGTATTCTCTTTGCACTTCTAACTCTGATTTTACTGTATATAGCTTCAAGTTCATTGAAATACAATAAAA
>CAMMLF010000172.1 GCA_946497585.1 uncultured Clostridium sp. | reverse complement strand
CTGCATCTGGATGCTCATAGAATAGCCACATTCCTTTTGCAGCATCTATTGGACTACCACCACCAAGTGCAATAATAACATCTGGCTGGAAGTTATTCATCATTTCAACACCTTTTTTTATTGTTTCAAAAGATGGGTCTGATTCTACCTCTGCAAATATTTGTGAATGTACATATTTTTCTCTTTTTCTTAGGTAATATAGAACTTTATCTACATAACCTAACTTAACCATTCCTTCATCTGTTACTATGAAGGCTTTAGAAATGTCAGGCATTTTCTCTAAATACCCAAGTGAACCTGCTTCAAAATATATTTTATTTGGAATTTTAAACCATTGCATATTAACTCTCCTTTTTGCTACTCTTTTAATATTTATTAAATTAACACTTGAAACATTTGATGTTGTTGAATTTCCTCCAAATGTTCCACATCCAAGCGTAAGTGAAGGCATATTTGTGTTGTATATATCTCCAATTGCACCATGAGTAGATGGTGAGTTTACTATAATTCTTCCAACTTTAACTTTCTTTGAAAACTCTTGAATAACATTCTCATCTTCTGAATGAATTACTGCTGAATGTCCCATTCCACCAAATTCAATTAGCTTTTCTGCTAAATCAATACCTTCTTTAGAATCTTTAACTACATAATATGCTAGAACTGGACTTAATTTTTCCTTAGAGAATGGATATTCAATTCCTACTCCATTTTCTTTTAAAACTAATACTTTTGTTTCTTTTGGTACTTCTATATTTGCCATTTTTGCAATAAAATATGGAGATTTGCCAACTACAAAACTATTAAGTTTATCTTCATCAAACATTTTCTCTCTTAATTTCTTTGTTTCATCGGCATTTAAGAAATAACATCCCGCTTCTTTCATAAGCTTTTCAAATTCTTCATGAATTTCTTTATCTACAATTACAGATTGTTCAGAAGCACAAATCATACCATTATCAAAAGATTTAGACATAACTAAATCATTTACTGAAGTTTTTAATTTAGCTGATTTTTCAATATAGCAAGGAACATTTCCAGGACCAACTCCAAGGGCTGGTTTTCCGCATGAATAAGCTGCTTTAACCATACCTGTTCCACCTGTTGCAAGAATCAAATTAACATCTGGATGATTCATAAGCATATTAGTTGCTGTTATAGATGGCTTTTCAATCCATAAAATACAATCTTTAGGTGCTCCAGCAGCCACTGCAGCATCTCTAACAATCTCTGCTGCACGAGTACTACATTTTTGAGCACTTGGATGAAATCCAAAAATAATTACATTTCTAGTTTTTGCTGAAATAAGTGATTTAAACATAACTGTTGATGTTGGATTTGTTACTGGTGTTACACCTGCAATTATTCCAACTGGTTCTGCAATTTCTTCATATCCTTCTTCTTCATTTTGGCTAACTACGCCAACTGTTTTATCATATTTTATACTGTGATAAATATATTCTGTTGCAAACATATTCTTAGTTATTTTATCTTCATATATTCCTCTATCTGTTTCTTCAACCGCAAATTTTGCAAGTTCCATGTGATGTTCTTCACCAGCCATAGACATTGCTTTTACTATTCTATCAACATCCTCTTGTGATAGTTTCATGTACTCCTCAGATGCTTTTTTAGCTCTTTTTACCAAGTCATCAATCATTTTCTTGATTTCTTGTTCTTCTTTTTCAGTAATTTCTTTTGCCATAATACCATCCTTTCACACATTTAATTTTCAAGCATAAATATTTAGGTTTATTAATTTTATGTAATGTCTTTTGTAAATTAGCTTACTTGGGATTATATATGAAAAAAATAAAAAAGTAAATAAAAAAATCGTACTTTCTTTTATTCCTTGCTCATACCAAAACAAGACTGAGTAGGAATCATTTTCTTCCTAGTCAGTCTTGGCTTTAAACTTATTTATTAAGCATAACTTTAAAACTTTATATTTTGTTCATATTTTCAAAGTCAAAAATTTAATATTGTTATCTTCCATCGTCATCATGGTCTTTTCCTATTTTATTCAAGGCATGATTTGCCTGAGCTCCAGCATTTCTAACTCTATTTAATTGACCTCTTTTGGTATTTATAGAACTTGCCTCTTTTATCCATTCTAAATATAATCCGTATTTACTTCTTTCTTCGCTATTGTCAGCTTTTTGAAACTTTCCTAATAATTCTGTCCTTAATATATCACTTTCGTTCTTATCTTCTAATAATCTTGCTAGCATTTGTTTTAATCCATTTAATTGTTCTCTTTTTTCTGCTTTTTCAGTCTCAAGCGCCCTTTCCTCCATTAATTCTTTTGCCGTATATGGTCTATTACGTACATTACTATCAATTCCATCAATCTGTCTTTCTATATTTTGCATATCATGTAAAATACCTTCCATATCCATTAAAACACCCATTGACCTGCTCATAATTCATTTCCTTTCATATTAAAAATTTTGCTCCAAACTTTTTTGTTATTTTGTTTCGTTTATCTTATCTTGTACTCCATTTTCATATAGCAATTTCCACATTCCTTTTGGCTCTGGTAAATCTATAAAACTCATTTCTTCTTTTGTAGTTGGATGAACTATTGTAAGTTTATATGCCCATAAGCAAATACCAGTTCCAGCTCCTCTTCCATGATATTTACTATCTCCATATATTGCATGCATTCTACTTGAAAGTTGAACTCGAATTTGATGATGCCTTCCTGTATGCAAATTTATTCTTAGTATTGAAAGATTTTCTTTTTCATTATACCATAACACTTCATAATCTAAAACCGCTTCTTTCGCATTCTTCTTGGTTGGTTTTACTACATAGCTTGTATTATTCTTTTCATCTTTCCACAAATAATCTACTAATGTGCCTTTTTCTTTTTCCATTTTGCCATTACATATAACTAAATATTCTTTTTTAAAAGTTTTATTTCTTACTTCTTCGCTTAATCTTGATGCAGCTTTTGAAGTTCTCGCAAATACCATTACTCCACCAACTGGTCTATCTAGTCTATGTACTAAACCCAAATACACATTTCCTGGCTTTTGATATTTTTCTTTTATGTATCCTTTAACTAAAGTTAACATATCTTCATCACCAGTTTTATCTGATTGCGATGGTATATTTACTATTTTTTCTACTACTATTATGTGATTATCTTCATATAAAATTTTCATATTCACTCTTCCCATCTACCATAAATTCCACAAGGTAAAATCAATTTTGAATTAGTCATAGGTAATCCTAATTCTCCATGGCTAAACTTACCGTCAATTTTTTTAGGAATATTTATTCTTAACAAATTTTCTAAAACTTGGCTTGATATTCCTGTAGTATATGAGTTAATTAGGAAAAATAAAGGTTTATCTGAAAGTACATTCATACATAGCTTTACTAAGTCAGCTATATTTTCTTCAAACTTCCAAACCTCACCATTTGCTCCTCTTCCATAAGAAGGTGGGTCCATAATTATTCCATCATATTTATTTCCTCTTCTGATTTCTCTATTTACAAATTTCACAACATCATCTACTAAAAATCTTATTGGTCTTTCTCTTAGCCCTGATGATGCTACATTTTCCTTTGCCCATTCGCACATTCCTTTTGAACTATCTACATGGCAAACAGAGGCGCCAGCTTTTAAACAAGCCACACTAGCACCTCCGGTATAAGCAAATAAATTTAATACTTTTATTTCTCTATTGC
>CAMMLF010000171.1 GCA_946497585.1 uncultured Clostridium sp. | reverse complement strand
TAAAATTAACAGATAAAATAGAAGTTCCTGCACCTGCAGGAGATGGGCAATATGGTACAGCATGGTGGTTGCAGAAAAAGGATTATGACAGAGTCTTTAAATACAATATCATTGATAGAAACAAAGATTATAAAGAAAGTTGTTTTCAGTCAGGTGGTGTAATAACTAACTTTGAGAGAAATGGCAATTTAGAAAAAATCTATTATATTGATGATAATCTGCACACGATTCTTATAGGTAGTAGTGGCTCAGGTAAATCAAGATCAATTTTAATTCCAACAATAACAATGCTTGGATTAGCATCAGAGAATATGCTAATTTCTGATGTTAAAGGGGAATTGTATTTATATACTGCACCTAAATTAAAAGAACTTGGTTACAATGTAATAGCATTAGATTTTATTAACTTTTTAAAAAGTAACCATTATAATTTTCTAGACTTGGTAATAAATGCAGTTGAAGATGACAACATTCCACTTGCAGAAAGTTTAGTAAATGATATTGTAAACATTCTAGTTGAAAAAAATGACAAGACAGAGCCAATCTGGGTAAATGGTGAAATGAGTGTTATAAAAACTGCAATTATGGCTGTGGTATTAGAAAATAAGGGAAAAAGGGAATATCAAACTTTAACAAATGCATATTACTTTGTAGCAGAAATGTTCAAAACAGATGAAGATGGAGAAATGCTTATAGATAAGTATATGAAAGGAAAAGATGCAGATGATCCAATAAAGAAGTTCTTTGCAGTAGCAGGAACAGCACCAAGTAAAACTAGAGGAAGTTTTGTCGCTGCAGCACTATCTACATTGCAAATGTTTATCAATGAATATGTAGCAGACACAATACAGAAATCTGATTTTGATTTAAGAGATTTTGCAACAAAGAAAACAGTTATATACATTCTATTGAGTGATGATAAATTAACATATCATAAATTACGGAAGTTTATTAGTACAGCAGTTATATACAGCAATTGTTGATACAAGTAGGTCATCAGGTGGAGAACTTCCAATAAGAATGAACTTTATACTTGATGAGTTTTCGAATTTCACAAAGATAGAATCGTTCCAATCCATGCTCACAGTTTCTAGACGGTCGTAACTGCAGATTTATGATAGCAATTCAAAGTTTTCGGACAACTTGAGGAAAAATATCGGTAAAGAAGGAGCACAAAATATTTTAGATAATGGAATGTTGATGTATTTGAAATCAAATAGTATAGAAACAGCAACAAAAATATCAGATAAACTTGGGACATATTCTACTCAAAGTTATGGAGAAAGTAGCAATACAAATATTAAATATGACAATAGTAGCAGTAGCATGAGTTTGATTTCTCGTAAAATGCTAACACCTGATGAAGTTTTACGAATAGAAAGTCCAGTTATTCTTGTTATGATTGCAGGAGAATACTCAGCCATATTATATGTGCCTGATATTTCAAAAATGCATTTTAACAAATTAAATGGAATGGGAACAAGAGAAGAAAACAGATTGTTGAGGGTACAAAGGGAAAATGAAAGACCAATAAGAAAAATATCTAAAGTAAAGATATGGAATATATGGGATAAATATAAAAATATCGATGAGGAGGATATTTATGAAGAGCAAGAGTTGAAAGAACTTCGAGAGAACTGGCGAGTTCAAGAGAAGAGAAAGGACTAAATGAAAAATGGTAAAAAGAGAATAAAGACGGCACTTAAAATTATTTTTAAAATAATTATATGTGTTGTCTTTTTATTTACACTTAATCAAGTTGTTCATGCAGCAAGTTTTCAAGACTCAAAACTTGTAGTAGGAACACAAAATTTGGTAGATGCAGTAATATCATGGCTAACAGGTATTGGAATAACAATATGTGGAGGATATTTTATCTACTATGTATATTGCCTAAAAACAAATGATGAAGGAGAAAGAAGAAGGAATATGCAAAATATAAAAACCACACTTATAGCAATGGTGCTTATAACTTGTGGTTTAGCATTGGTGGATGTTATTTTAGGATTCTACAGGTAAATAAAAGGTATCGACCTTTTATAAAGTAGGTGATGCTACATGGCAGATATGCTTGTGGAACTAATACAGAAGTTCATTGATGGATCAGAGGCAACACTAAATTCCCTATTTAAAAGTATGGTGAATCTAGTATTCTTTATTGAAAGAGAATTAAATAGTATTCAAGTACAAGGTGGAACTAAAATTGATTTTAATGGAATATACCAGGTTATATTTAGTTATGCTTGTTTTATTTTAGTTATTGTGTTTATAGCAAAGTTAGTAAAAATATATTTTCTACAAAGTGATGGGGATGCAGAAAAAAGTCCAATTCATTTAATTATAGGTATGATGAAGGCAGTTATTGTAATGATTTGCTGTAAAGAAATTTATGATTTGTTTGTAGGAATTGCAAGTAATTTTTTAGACAGTATATTAAATGCAATGCCTGTTCAAACAGTAAGTCTTTCAGAAGCCTTAAGCAATAATATTGCAGGAGGAATATTTACAGCAATTGCTTGTTTAGTATTACTAATTACTTGGTTGATATTAATATGCCAATTTATAATGAAACGGAGTAGAGATGTTATTAATGAGAATGGGCATACCATTTGCATCAATACGGACTTCTAAATTCTGATGAAGGTGTGTTCCCTGAATATATAAGAGGATTTCTTATGACAGCATTCACTTTGGTAGTGCAATTAGCATTAGTAAATTTATCAATATTGGTAATGGTAAATGGACATTTGATTTATGCAATAGCAATTGCAATAACAGCTGTAAATACACCAATGTTATTATCAAAATATTTAGTAAGACCTAATGGAAGTATTATAAATTCAGCAGGTAATACGGCAAGAAACTTAAGAGCATTATTGCCAAGAGGGAGGAGATAATATATCGAAACATTACAAGAAATAATAGGAGTATTAAGAAATATTGGAATTGCAATTGGAGGAGCAACTTTGATTATTTTGCTCATTAAAATGAGCATAGAGCCAGACAATAAAGCAAAATATCTTAAACTAATAAAAAATATAGTTATAGCAAGTATTCTAATTACTTTATCTTTAACTTTACTACAAATACCAAAGGATTTCTTTGGCGAGGCTGTTGGTATTGCAGATGAAGGAACAGCAGATGTAACATTTGCAAAAATAGAAGATAAAGATTGTCAAGGTAGAGAAACTGTAAATATAGATGGAAAAAGATATGTTGTAACTGATACAGGCAAGAAAATCGCAGCACTCACAGATGATGAACCATTGCACGAGGCATTTGGTTTGTATTCAACAGGAAAAGTAGTAGAAAATGTAAGTTATTTAAGACCATTCAATGATTGTCAAGGATTTTGGAAAGGATATTATGCAGATATTGAATATTACAGAGATGCAGATGGATTTATATTTCCATCTTCTTTTACATATCCACAATATACAGCATATAAAGGACAAGGTGGAGTATTTACAAATAACGGTCGGCGATGGTCGGTGGCTCTAGTGGAGGTGGTGGTAGATGAAAAGAACTGTAAAAATACCATCTCAAATAAGATTACAAACAGAGTTTTTCGAAGGTTATGGCATGGAAGAATTAATTAAAACAATTATTGTTTTAGCAATATCAGCTGTAATTGCTTTTATCGTGTACAAAATAACCAACACAACTCTAATTGCAACATTCATTGTAATTGGAAGTACA
>CAMMLF010000170.1 GCA_946497585.1 uncultured Clostridium sp. | reverse complement strand
TACAATACAAACCCAATCCTTACTCCACATTTTATTTTTTTTTAAGTTGACACTCGGTCAATGGGGCCCCCCTTTTTTGACACTTTATTGACAAAAAGGGGCGTCCCTATTGACAAAAAGGGGCGTCCCCATTGACAGCGTCTCAACGTAAAATTCCCAAAACAAAATTAATTTGCATATTATATACAAATGTGATAGAATGTGCGTGATGAGCAAAAATATTTACTCAAATTATGCGTATTGACTAAAGAAAAATTTGACTTAAAATATTACATTTGAAAGGAATTGAGAAATATGGCTAATTACATTGAAATTTTAAAAGCTAATAATCAAGAACACTTATTAAATTATTTAGAAATGGCAGATGAAACTAAGAAGAACGAATTAATTAAAGAAATAGAAGGTATTGATTTTGATTTACTTAATGAATTGTATAAGATAAGTAAAAGGGATAAAGAAAAGGCTATAGGAAGCCAATTAATAGAACACGTTAAATTTGTTGATAAATATAAAATGAATGAAGAAGATTTTAACAAATATAAAGAGGTAGGAGAGAATATTATAAAAAATGGTGAATATGCAGTAGTTACAATGGCAGGAGGTCAAGGAACAAGATTAGGTCATGATGGCCCTAAAGGCACTTTTTTACTTGATGTTAAGCCTAAGCCAAAGTACTTATTTGAAATATTAGCAGATGGAATAAAAAGAGCAAATGAAAAATATGGTGTTATTTTAAATTGGTACATAATGACAAGCACGGAAAATGATGAAAAAACAGAAGAATTTTTTAAAGAGCATAATTATTTTGATTATCCAAAAGATAAAATTAAATTCTTTAAACAAGGCAATTTGCCTTTAATTAGCGAAGAGGGCAAGCTTTTAGTTGATGAAAATCTTCATATAAAATATGCTGCTGATGGAAATGGTTGCATTTATAAATCAATGAGAATAGATGGCATATTGGATGATATGAAACAAAAAGGTATTAAATGGGTATTTATTGGAGCAGTAGATAATGCACTTTTAAATATGATAGACCCAATTTTACTAGGATTAACTGTATGTGACGGAAATAAGATAGGTTCAAAGTCAGTAGTTAAGATAAGTCCAGAAGAACCAGTTGGTGTATTTTGTAAAAAGAATGGAAAGCCCGGTGTAATAGAATATACAGAGCTTCCAACAGAAATGGCTCATGAGGTAGATGAAGAAGGTGAGCTACTATTTGGCGAGTCACATATTATGTGCAATTTATATAGTATTGACGCTTTAGATAAAATAAGCAAAGAAAAATTACCTTATCATAGTGCACATAAAAAGGCTCCTTTCTTGAATGAAAAAGGTGAATTTATTAAGGTTACAAAGCCTAATGCATATAAATATGAAGCTTTTATATTTGATGGATTTGCGTATTTTGACAATATTTCAATTTTAAGAGGTAGAAGAAACGAAGATTTCGCACCAGTTAAAAATGCAGAAGGACCAGACAGTCCAGCAACTGCAGTGGAATTATATAATAATTATTGGAAGGTTTAATTAAAGTTAAATTATTTTATAAAAAGTGGCAATATATGTTTTGAAGCTTTTAGCGATCTGAGACAGCGTAAATACTTTGATAATAACTGAGTAGAACTGTCGAAGTGGGCGTGCGAGAGCTGAGCGAAGCGAACCGCGAAGTAACAGTGGAAAAACATTTATTGACACTGTATTTAAACTATTAATTTGTTAAAATTTTAGTTAGAAAGGATTTTTAAAAATGGAAGATTGTAAAATTTCAAATTTATATAACTTAGATGAGTCTATTGCAAAACCATTGCTAGAAAAATACACATATCCATGGGAAGTTTTGCCACATATAGAAGAATTTATTTTAGAACTAGGAAAGAGCTTAAATAAAGAAGAATATGAGCAAATAGGGGAAAATGTGTGGATACATAAGTCTGCAAAAGTGTATAAATCAGCATATATAGGAGAAAATTGTATTATTTGTGAAGGCGCAGAAGTAAGACATTGTGCATTTATTAGAAAAAATGCAATTATAGGAAAAAATGCAGTAGTAGGAAATTCTACAGAACTTAAGAATGTTATTTTGTTTAATAATGTGCAAGTACCACATTACAATTATGTAGGAGATTCAATACTTGGTTTTAAGTCTCATATGGGAGCTGGCTCAATAACTTCAAATATTAAATCAGATAAAAAGCTAATTGTTATTAAGGATGGAGAGCAAAAAATAGAAACAGGCATGAAAAAAATTGGATCAATGGTTGGAGACAATGTTGAAGTTGGATGTGGAAGTGTGCTAAATCCAGGAACAATTATTGGAAAAAATACTAATATATATCCACTTTCATCAGTAAGAGGTGTGGTAAAACCTAATAGTATTTATAAAAATAAAAATGAGATAGTTCTAAAAAAATAATAGAGTTACAATTAGTAAATGCGGAAAGATGTATATTGTAGCTTTAATAAAAGATAAGCTGGGAATAGGGTATAGACGAAAAAAAGTTACATAAAATTTGAAATTTTAACTTTACTTCTTTTCAAAAATGTGCTATAATTAATATGTGTTAGAAAGAGGGAAATATACCCATAAGAGCACATAAATGTTGGAAAGGAGCTGACTACAATTGTTTAATATAGGAGATAATATCGTATACCCAATGCACGGTGCAGGTACAATATCATCAATAGAAGAAAAAGAAGTTTTAGGAGAAAAACAACAATACTATATAATAAAAATGCCGGGCGAAGTAATGGTAATGGTTCCAACAGCAAAAGCAGAAGCTATGGGCGTTAGGAATGTTATAGACGAAAAGAGTGCTAATAGTGTACTACAAGTTCTAGAAAAAGATGAGACAGAAATGTCAAATAATTGGAATAAACGTTACAGAGAAAACCTAGACAAAATGAAAACAGGAGACATTTACGAAGTAGCAGATGTTGTTAGAAATTTAAGTTTTAAACAAAAAGAAAAAGGAACTTTATCAACTGGGGAGAAAAAAATGCTTATTAATGCAAAACAAATTCTTGTTAGCGAATTAGTTTTAGCAGAACATTCTTCTAAAGAAGAAATAGAAAAACTTATAGATAATAAAATTGATATGTCATACAAAGAATATAGAGTTCCAACAGAAGCAAAAATAGATTTACAACAAAATGCTGTAAACAAATTCATACCATTTAATGGAGCAGCAAATGCTTAAATAAATAAAATGAATTAAACTAAAAACAAACTATAAAGGTGGACTTGCAAAACAAAAGTCCACTAATATTTTGAACATTGACAAATATTATGTAAATAGATATATCTTGTTACAATACAAAGATCTAATTTCAATATATGTTCTTGAGCATTTCAAGTGAACGTAGGCGACGTAGGAGCGGAGTGCAACGTGCGAGCGCTGAGCGTAGCGAACCGCGAAGTGAAATAAGAAAAAATGTATATTAAAGCTAAGTAAATTATTTAAGCAGTGAATTGTATACATTTCTTTACATAAAATGTATACTTTTGTAATTTTAAGAAGGATTTAGTTTACATATGTCGAATAATATAAATATGAGTATTAAAGAAGGTTGTGTAAAGTGAGATATAGTGATGAATTATTAGAAGAAATCAGAAATCGTAATGATATCATAGATGTCATATCACAATATGTTACATTAAAAAGAAGTGGAAGAAGTTATTTTGGACTATGTCCATTTCATAATGAAAAGT
>CAMMLF010000169.1 GCA_946497585.1 uncultured Clostridium sp. | reverse complement strand
ATGCAAAAATTAGAGGATTACATAAATAGCAAATTTGATAAATTAGTAATAAGAAGGTAAAATAATTGAAAATAATTTATGAAAAATATGTCAGCTGGGACGGTTCTTATTGACACACACGCTGGTGCGAATATCAAATAGAACCGTCCCAATTGACATTGTTATTAATATACTCAATGTACATATTTGGTAATGAAAAAATATAGATAAACTATGGGGGATATTCTTAGATTACATAAATACGAAATTTTATAATAAATAAAGCACAATGGTACAAAAAATAAATCTACCAATCACCACAAATTACTACGGCTACGAGCATTTACCAATATATACTACTAGACAAATCATAATATTTATGATATAAAATTTAGGAGAAATTAAAGAGACTACTTATAAATATATAAATAAATAATTGGAGGGTGGTTAAAATTAGTAGTTTAAAAAAAGTTGTAATTGGTTTTAGAAAAATCATCAAAATTTTAATAATACTAGTTATAGCAGCAGTACTAATATTAGGAATAATAAAAGTAACGTATAAGCAAACATATAGTGTAAGCCTAAATGGAGAAATAATAGGATATACACAAGATAAAGTAGCTTTACAAAAAAGAATTAATGATTACATAAATACTGGGGATGGAGATAATGTAGCATTTGTTGAAGTAAAAGAAATGCCAGAATACACAGCGTGTCTTTTAAAAAATGGAATTGAGACAAATGATGATGAAATATTTAGCACAGTAGTATCTTCAGGAACACCATATTATAAGTATTATGCAATAACAGAAGATGAAGATGAAAAAGCATATTTAAAAACATTTGCAGACGCTGAATCAGCAGTTAATCAATTAAAAGACAAGAAAAGTACAAATGCTGAAAAGTTAGGAATAGTAGAAAAATATTCAACAGAACAAGCTGAATATAAAACAGTAGAAACTTGCGTATCAGAATTATACAAAGAAAAGAAAGTTGTAGTAGCACAAACAAGAACTGTTCCAAAAGCAACATATACAGGACCAAGTGTACCAACGAGTTTAGGTATATCATTAGTTAAACCAGTATCAGGAACAATAAGCTCAAGATTTGGAATAAGGTCAAGAGATAATCATAAAGGATTAGACATTGCAGCACCAAAAGGAACAGCAATTAAAGCAGCTGCATCAGGTACAGTTATATTTTCAGGTTTTGGTGCAAATGGAAATGGCTATTCAGGATATGGATACACTGTAGCAGTAAAGTCTAGTAGCTCAGTAACAATTCTTTATGCGCATTGTAGCGCGTTATATGTAAGTGCTGGACAAACAGTATCACAAGGACAAGTTATAGCAGCAGTTGGCTCAACAGGTATATCAACAGGTAACCACCTACATTTTGAAATAAGAGTAAATGGTAAAGCAGTAGATCCACAAAATTACATATATAATTAAAAGGAAAGCCCAGATAACTGGGCTTTTAAATTTAATAATTAAACTGATTAGCCATTTTCTGGATTTCGCTCATATCTGCTGGGTCAGCAGGTTTATAATATCCTTTAGATTTAGCTACTTTAAAAAGTTCATATTGAAAGTTTTCGCTTCCATCTCTTAACTGTTGAAGTGTTTGTCTTAATTGCATATTTTCTGTTTCAGAAATTGCAGTTTGATAACTAGAAAGACTAGCTTTTGTATTTTCTAAAACATCATTAACCATTGTTTTCTCGTCCATAAATATCTCCTTTCATAAAATTTAAACTTTGCAAATATTTTAAATAATTTGCTTAAATGAACTAAAAAGAAAAATAATAACTAAAAAGTTATTTATTCAAAAGAAAGTAAATCTTTAGTTTTCTAAAAATGTCATAAGTGTTTGTTTAGTATTTAAACTATCTTGAGCAGCTTTGGTAAAAAGCTGTTTTATTTGTGGGTCAACAGCTGTACTTGCATATTGATTTAATTTTGCATAACAAGTATCAGAAGAACCAATAAAATGTCTTAAGTTTTGTAATTCTACTTTACTTAAATTAGCCATAATTATCCTTCCTTTCATCAAAATATATTTATATTTTTTGCAAATTTTTAAAATTTATTCAAAATGAATTTTAATTGTCATAATTTAAAATAATTTAAATTTGAACTCAAATATATGGTCAAAAGCAATTAACAAAAACATTTTACTTTTAATATTATATAAAAATTTGCAAATTGAGAAAGGAGGAAATTTTTTGAAAAAACTGCTAACTATAATTCTAATGATAATAATTGTACTTCAAATTTCAATTTCCAAAGTCGAAGCAATTGAACCAGCATCTAGTGAAATATATGAAGGCATTGATGTTAGCAATTGGCAAGGAAATATTAATTTTGCAGAAGTAGCAAATAGCGGAATACAAGTTGTATACATAAAAGCAACACAAGGAACGACATATGTTTCACCAACATTTGAACAAAGCTACCAAAATGCAAAAGCAAATGGACTTAAAATAGGGTTTTATCACTATGTAACAGCGAGAAGCGAAGAAGAGGCAAGGCTAGAGGCTCAATTTTTTGCTTCAAAAATTGCTGGCAAAGAAATAGATTGCAGACTGGCAATGGATTTTGAGGAGTTTGGAAACTTAAACAATGAAGAAATAAATGCAATTGGATTAGCTTTTATTAGAAAATTAGAGGAGCTTACACAAAAGCCAGTAGTTGTTTATAGTAACACATATACAGCAAGAACTATTTGGAATGGAGAAATATTAAATTATCCACTTTGGGTGGCAGAGTATGGAGTAAGTAGTCCTCAAGATAATGGAAAATGGAGTACTTATATTGGGTGGCAATATACAGATACAGGAGAAGTTAGTGGAATAAATGGATATGTAGATAGAAATAAATTTGCCAAGGAAATTTTTATAAATGGAAGTAATCAGCCAAGTGAAATTCTACCAGAAGTGGAAGAACCTACTGGAAATTATAGAACAATAACAATAGTAAGAGGAGATACTCTTTCACAAATAGCAAGAATTTATGGCACAACAGTGCAAGAACTAGTGAGAATAAATAACATACAAAATCCAAATCTTATATATGCTGGCGAAACCTTAAGAGTACCAGTAACAACATCTGGAGGAGATGACCCATTAGAAGAAATTGTGTATGTAGTTAAAAGAGGTGACACTTTAAGTAGAATAGCATTAAACTATGGAACAACAGTATCACAAATTGTACGAGAAAACAATATATCAAATCCTAATTTAATATATCCGGGTCAAAGATTAGTAGTAAAAACACAAGGTATGGAAACAGAACTAGGACATAGCTGTTATAAAGTTGTAAGGGGCGACACTTTATATTCAATTGCTAGAAGATATAACACTACAATAGCAAATATAGTAATGCTAAATAGAATTCAAAATCCAAATTTAATTTATCCGGGACAATGCTTGAGATTAAGGAAATAGATTGTTACAGTTCTCATTCAGATTCTTTGATTAAGCTTCAATATACATTCTTATAAATAATAGGTGTGAACTGTAACAATTTAAATAAAATTAACATAGCATAAAATATGAAAAATAAATTGTGGAGGAATGCAAAGATGGCAAAAATTAAAGTGTATAATAATGACACAAATAGGATGGAAACATATTACAGAGGAGAAAGAGAGGCTATGCCATATGTTACAAATAGAACACTAACAGTAGGAGAATTTAGAGGTTCAAGCAATAGTCCAACACTATGGACAGAAAAAAGATGTATGCAGGCATGGAATAGTCAA
>CAMMLF010000168.1 GCA_946497585.1 uncultured Clostridium sp. | reverse complement strand
ATTCAAAAAATCCTAAAGAAGAAGTAATAGAATTTTTAAAGCACATAAAAGAATAATCTTTTATGAGCTATCCCTAAAGTTAAAAAATAGAGAATAATTTTCTAATCTTATGGTTTATATTAAAGTTTAATTTCAATAATTAAATATCCATTCACATATTCCGCCTTTATACTGCCATTATTTAATTCTACTAATTGTTTAGCAATCGATAACCCTATACCAGTTGACTCTTTTGCATTTTCTACCGAAAAATATCTGTCAAAAATCTTTTGAACTGTTGTTTCATCTAAAGAAGTGGCCTTATTAGAGAAAGTAATTGTTCCATTCTCTTGCATCTCGACCTTTAAATCTCCATTACTATATTTAACAACATTTGATAAAATATTTTCAAATACCCTTATAATTGAAATTTTGTTTACAATTTTATATACCTTTGTACTGCAAATTGAAATGTTTGGAATAATATTTTGTTCCTTAAATATACTATAATAGCTCACCAACGTTTCTTCCAAAATTTCATTTATACAACTTTCTTCCTTTTTAATTTTTACATCAATGTCCATCAGCTTTGTATATTCAAACAATTGACCCGTAAGTTCCGTTAATTCATTTGACTTTTTTTGTATTACTTTTAAATATTTTTTCTGATTATTAGATAATTTTTCTTGCTCAATTAAATCAACATATCCTTTTATAGCTGTTAATGGAGTCCTTAAATCATGTGAAATATTAGTTATTATTTTTTTTAGCTCTTGGTTTCCATTTTTGTATTGCAACTTTTGTCCTCTTAACTCTGATAAATTATTATTTAAATTTATAGTTAAATTTTTAATATCTTTATCTGATGAAGATATTGCTATTATATTATTAGTATCTGTTCTCAATATCTTAGAAAAAGATTTTTCGATTTCTTTAATTGATTGTTTAATTACATATAATTTGACTGCAAGAAATATACAAATCAAAAACAATATGATTGTTATTATTAATAAGCTAATATTCACTTTTCCCCCTTATTTTAATTCTTTTTTAGAAAAAATACATACTCCAACAATATTTACTACACCTATTAAAATAATTGAACTAATAGCCATTTGTGCCGAATATGTTAAATCATTACCTCCAATTTTCATAGCTTGACCTTGAGGAATAGAAAGATAAAGCGTCCTCGCTTGTTTAACTTTTTCATCTCCTGGATAGTTTGGATCAGGTTCTTGGCTAATAATATATTTATTTCCATTATCCCAAAAAGCATGTTCAATATATTTTCGACTATTCGCTGTAAAGCCCAATGCTGCTTGTGCAACAAACATTGCTACAAATAGAATTATACATATGCTTATTGATATTGTTATTTCTGAACATATCATTGTTATAAAATTATAAATAGAACAAAATGATATGATAACTAAAGCTGTATTTAATAGCACTATTGCAAATTGAGAAAATGACATTTGCATTTGCCCAAATAAAGGTATTCCTATCAAAAAAACTATTATTAAATAAATCAATTCGCATAAAAGCGAAACTACTATGCTAATTATAAGGTTTGATAAAAAAATTGAAATCCTACTATGTCCAACAATTATTTTATTTCTTATAATACCTTGTCCATATTCTTTACCAACAAAAATACTTACAAATATTGCTATAAAAAGTCCTATATACATTATAAATTCATTCAATATTTTATCTAAATATACTCCTTCATTAGATAAATATCTAAATAATGTGAATCCTGCCATTCCAATAGTTAAAAATATAAATAACCAAAATATAACATCTTTTTTTAATCTAAAAAACCCTGCTTTCAATAATTTAATCATTTTTTGCACCTCCTATTAAGTTCAAATAGTAATTTTCTAATGATTCTCCTTTTTCTTGATAATCATTTACTATACAATTTCTTTTTGAGAGTGCAATAACAAGTTCCGATACATTTATTTTTTCATATATGTCTACTATACTATCAGAAATAACTTTATAAGTGAAATTTTTTTCTTCTAAATACTTAACACATTCTTTTAAATTAGATACATTAATTTGTGTTCTTGTTCTAAAATTTTGTTCTAATTCATCTTTATCAATTTCTTTAATAATTTTTCCTTTGTCTATAATGCCGTAAAAAGTTGCAATTTTAGACAATTCATCTAAATAATGACTAGAAATCAGAAAAGTAATTCCTTTTTCTTTATTAAGTCTTAAAATTAATTCTCTAATTTCTATAATTCCTTCTGGGTCTAATCCATTTATAGGTTCATCTAAAATTAATAAATCCGGATTTCCAACTAAGCTAATTGCTAAGCCCAGTCTTTGTTTCATTCCTAGAGAAAAATGTTTAGCAGTTTTCTTACCTGTATTGTTTAATCTGACCAATTCTAGTATTTCTTGTAAATTGTCATAAGAAGGCAAACCTATAATTTTATATTGTTCTTTGAGATTATCTTCAGCCGTCATATCTAAACAAATAGATGGCGTTTCTACAATCCCTCCTACTCTCTTTCTTTCTTCAGCAATTTTTCTGCTATTATTTAAAGTACCATAAAGAGTATATTCCCCTGACGTAGGCCTTTGTAAACCACAAAGTAATCTTATTAAAGTAGTCTTTCCTGCTCCATTTTTTCCAATCAACCCATATATAGCACCTTTTGGAATGTGCATATTAAGATTGTCTAATGCTTTAAAATGACCATATTTTTTCTCAATATTCTTTGCTTCTAAAATATATTCCATTTTCTTCTCCTTTCTTATGAAATACATTATCATAAAACAGTTAAGAAAATAGTTAAGGATTAGTAAAAAAATAGTTAAGATTTTTAGTCATACAATTTAAAACCAATTCCCCATACAGATTCTATATATTGTTGCTCTGTAACTTTTTTTATTTTTTTCCTTATATTGCTTATATGAACTTTTAAAGAGTTTTCATCACATACTTGAGTTTCAACATTTATTTTATCATTCTCATTTAGTAGTTGAATTAATTTAGTTTTTGTTATAATTTGTTTTGGATTTAATAATAATTGTCTTAATATTATATATTCAGTTTTTGTCAAATTAATATTCTTATCCTTTATATATAATGTATGTGAGTTCTTATCTAAAATCATATCTTTATAACTTAAACTTACATTATTATCTTTTTTACTTAAGCGTAATTGAACTTTTATTCTTGCTAAAAGCTCATTTGTATCAAAAGGTTTAGTAATATAGTCATTTGCTCCTATAGATAATGCATTTACTTTATCTTCGGATGATATTTTGGCACTTATAACTATAATTGGTATATTCTTAACTTTCTTAATTATTTCTTCTCCACTTAGTCCAGGTATCATTAAATCTAATAATATTAAATCTAGGTCTTTCTTTTCAATTAATAATAATGCTTCTGTTCCAGAATATGCACTCATTACATCATACCTTTCTTTTTCTAATACATTCTTTATTAAATTATGTATATCCATATCATCTTCTACAACTAATATTTTTTTCATTATACAATTCACCCACGAAAAATTATTATTATATTCTAAACTCTTTTCTTCTAATAATTTAAATATTCAGCATTCAGTTACAAATACCTTCCCGTAATGCTTTTCTTATTTTCCTTTATATTTTGCACAGTTCCTGAGGCAACAACCTCACCTCCAAGGTATCCGCCTTCTGGTCCCATATCTATAATATAATCAGAATTTTTAATTACATCCAAGTCGTGTTCAATTACAATTATTGTAGCACCATTGTCAATCAATTTTTGGAATACATTTA
>CAMMLF010000167.1 GCA_946497585.1 uncultured Clostridium sp. | reverse complement strand
TTGATAAAGCCGAAGACGAGGTTGGTTTTCATATAGATAATAGTAGAATTAGAATAGATGCCAAAAGTATGTATAATGGTGATTTTATATTTACAATAACTAAATTAATTCCTAAAGGCTCTAAAAAGGTTAAACCTGTAAAGGTTCCTATTCAAAAAGATAATACTTTAGTTTATAGTTTTGTGGATATTGAACATTTTTTCAATTTTTGCAATTTCTTGAAAAAGCAAAAAATTAATAGATTAAGAGAATTTTGCAAAACTATTGAACTTTATAAATATAATGGTAAATATGTTTTGATTTGTTTAAATATTAATCAAAATTATAGATATTTGGGTATGCTTTATTCTGGTATTACAGAGTTTGGAAACTTTTTAACTAGTCAAGAGTCTGTGGCTACATTAATTAAAGAAAGAGGAACTCTTGTTATTGGGCATAATGCAATTTATACTAGTCAAAAGAATTTTAAATAGATTAAATTTTAAAATAATATAAAAAATCACAATATACTTCTCGACATTTCAGCGAACGGTTGCGGCGCGAGCATTTTCGGCTATAACTAAGTAGGACCGCAGAGTGTAGCGGGCAAGCTGGAGCGAAGCGACCCGCGCAGTGAAATGGGAGAGAATGTATATTGTAATTTTTTATTTGTATATTTTGTTCATATTTTTTATTGTTTATTTCTTATTTTTTATCTTTAGTTTAAAATTTCTAGACCAGCAAACTTAGCCATAAGTCTCTTATGTCCAAATTTATCAAACTCTATATCTACCTTGATATCATCTTCTTCATTTTCTAAGTTAGTAATAGTACCTTCTCCAAATCTCTTATGAAATACTTTTTGTCCAACTTTATATTGAGATAAATCAACTGCAGTAGATGATTTCTTTTTGTTCAAATTATTTAAGAAACTTTCTGCTGTTCTGAATTGGAAATTTGATTGATTTGAATTGTTTTTACCATCCAAGCCACTAGCTACACTAGTGCCGAATCCACTATCTAAGCTATCTGCCGCTACCTTATATGAAACCACTTTTGAGCCATACTTATCTGCATAATTATTTGCTCTATTTCCATAGCTCCATGAATACTTAGAATCTTCAAATTCATTTTCTTCCTCTTTTTCAGCAAATGCATCTTCATATCCATCAAGTAAATCTGCTGGAATCTCTTTCAAAAATCTTGATGGTGGGTTATAACTTGTTGAGCCAAATATTGTTCTTTTTCTTGCGAATGTTAAATATAAATAATGCTGAGCTCTAGTTATGCCAACATAGAATAACCTTCTTTCTTCTTCTATGTCTTCTGGATTATCCATTGACTTATGTCCTGGGAACACTCCATCTTCCATACCAACTAAGAATACTACGGGATATTCCAGCCCCTTAGCACTATGAAGAGTCATTAATGTTACCATATCATCTGATTCTTCCAAACTATCTGTATCACTAGATAATGAAATGCTTTCTAGGAATTCATTTAAAGTATTTTCAGCCGCCTCTTTTTCAAATTCCATAGCAACAGTTAAAAATTCCTCTAAGTTTTCAATTCTGCTTTCTGCTTCAACTGTATTTTCATTTTTTAAAGCTTGAGTATAACCTGTTTTATTTAATGTTTGTTTAATAAGCTCTGATACTGGTACTTCTAGCTTACGTAATTCTTCTATTACATTTATAAATTCTCTAGTATTTTGATAAATTCTAGGTATGTATTTATCCGCTTCTTTAATAACTCGATACATTGAAATTCCATTTTCTGCTGAAATCTTTTCAATGTTTTCTAAGCTAGTTTTTCCCACACCTCTTTTAGGTTCATTAATTATTCTTTCTAATGAAAGATTATCTGATGGATTTGCAATTAATCTTAAATATGCAATAATATCTTTAATTTCTTTTCTTTCATAGAATTTTAATCCACCAACAATTTTGTATGGTATATCTTCTCTTCTAAGTACATCTTCAATTGCTCTTGATTGAGAGTTCATTCTATATAAAACTACAAAATCTGAATATTTGTAATATTCTTCTCTTCTTAAATGATTTATTTCTTGAACTATAAAACTACCTTCGTCATATTCATCCTCACCACAATATACAAAAGGAAGTTTGCCTTCATCATTTTCTGTCCAAAGAACTTTTTCATATTTATTTTCATTATGCTTAATAACAGCATTTGCTGCCTTTAAAATATTTCCTGTACATCTATAATTTTGTTCTAGCTTGACAATTTTTGCACCCGGAAAATCTTTTTCAAAATTAAGTATATTAGTTATATCTGCTCCTCTAAAACGATAAATTGATTGATCACTATCTCCAACAACAGTAATATTACCATACTTTGAAGACAAAAGTGATACTAACATAAATTGAGATTTATTTGTATCCTGATACTCATCAACTAATACATACTTGAATTTACTAGAATAATAATCTAGTACATCAGGATTATCTGTTAAAATATTAATTGTATAATTAATAATATCATCAAAATCTATTGCATTATTTTCTCTAAGCTTTTTCTGGTATAAATAATAAACTTTTGAAGTTATTTCTCTTCTGTAATCTCCATTTGCCCTTTCTTCGTATTTTTCAGGAGTTAGCATTTCATTTTTTGCATTACTTATTTCAGACAAAATTGACCTATCTGTAAATAATTTTGGGTCAATATTAAGTTCTTTCATACAATTCTTAACTAATGTTCTTTGGTCTGTTGAGTCAAATATTGCAAATGAAGAATCGAAACCTATTCTATCTATAAATTTTCTAAGTATTCGCACACAAATAGAGTGGAAAGTTCCAAGCCATATATCATTTATTGCATCACTTGCTAATCGCCCAACTCTTTCCTTCATTTCGTTTGCTGCTTTATTAGTAAATGTAATAGCTAATATATTCCATGGTTTTACACCTTTTACTTGCATTAAATAACTAATTTTATATGTAAGCACTTTTGTTTTTCCTGAACCAGCACCTGCTATAACTAAGCATGGTCCTTCAGCCTGCTCAACTGCTTCTTTTTGTCTTGGATTTAATTCATTTAATAGTTCTTCCATTGATAATATATTTCCTTGTATATATTTAGATTTTTATGGGATTAACCTATAAACCTTCTTGATTTTACTTTATGCAAACTTATTATTGTAAAACTTTTGTTCGTACTTAAAGATTTTACTATATTTTGTTTTTATAGTCAAGGAATTTTGAAATTTGTATCAATATAAAAATGTAAAAATACTGTGTATGTAAAGTGGTAGCACACACACTGCTTTCTCTCATTCTCTATTTTTAGAATATACTATATTTCGTTATTATCGTCAATGTTTTTTCGTTTTATTTTTATTAATTTTTTTAGATTTCAATCAGCATCGCAAATAATCCAATTATAAAGCCCATCATGTTGCCAAGGGCTGTTATTCTACCTTTATATAATTCATTTGCTTCTGGTATAAGTTCCCCTGTTACAATATAAAGCATCGCACCTGCTGCAAAGCTTAAACATACTGCAATAACTTGTTCAGATATGTTTCCTATTAATGCTCCAATTAGTGCTCCTACGCCTGTTGCTATTCCAGATAAAATCACGTACAACATTACTTTAAGTGGGCTCATTCCTCCATTTTTCATAGGAACAGCCATGCTTATTCCTTCTGGAACATCATGTAGGCATATTGCAATTGCAAGCGATAGCCCTAAAGAAGTAGATGAATCAAATCCTGAGCCTATAGCCAACCCTTCTGGAATGTTATGAAGTGCTAGCCCTATGCTTACAATTATACCTGTTTTTAATAA
>CAMMLF010000166.1 GCA_946497585.1 uncultured Clostridium sp. | reverse complement strand
ATGGATATTATATATCAGTTGTTGGAGTTGTTATAATCAATGATGAAAATGAAATTTTACTGCAGAAACGTAGTAGATATAAAAGAGCTAATCCTAGCAAATGGGGAATATGTGGTGGAAAAGTAGACTTAGGAGAAACACCACTTGATGCAGGAATTCGTGAAACATTTGAAGAAATAGGTATTCGTTTAAAGAAGGATGAGTTTAAATTTTTAAGTATGGATATAAATGAAAAATCACATTTTACAGTATATTATGTTAGAAAAAATGTAGATGTAGATGAATGCAAAATACAGCAAGAAGAATTAGAAGAAGTAAGATATTTTAAAATAGAAGAATTAAAAGAACTAGACAATGAAGGTTTTGAATGGTTAGATGATTTAAAGAAAATTATATGAAAATTGCAACATTATGTTGCAAAGTTTGAGGAGGAAGTAAAGGATGAAAGTACTAATAGCTACTAAAAATCAAGGAAAAATAGAAGGTGCAAAAAAAGCGTTAGAACATTATTTTAATGATGTTGAAATAGCAGGAATACCAGTAGAATCTGCTGTGCCAGACCAACCTGTAAATAAAGAAATTTATGAAGGTGCAAAAAATAGAGTAAGAAATCTAAAAAAGTATGCCAAAGAAAATAATATTTCTGCAGATTTATTTTTAGGAATAGAAAGTGGAATAAATGATTTATTGGGAAGATGGATGATTACTAATATTGCAGTAATTGAAGATAATGAAGATTTCGAAAGTTATGGGACGAGTCCATCATTTCCAGTTCCAGACAATTTAGTACAAAAGGTCTTAGATACAAATTTAAGTGAGGCAATGGACACAGTTTTAGGAGAAGATAAAGAAAGGCATAATCATAGTGGAGGCATTCAATTATTAACACATAATAAAATTTCAAGAATAGATTTAACAGAATATGCATTTATAATGGCATTAACAAAATATATTAATGGAGAAAAATGGAGGTAAAAATGAAAATAGGAATTGATATAGATGATACAACATTTTTAACAGTAAAATCAATGTTAAAATATGCAGATAAATTTGAAGAAGAAATATCTGGAGTACCAACTAATAGAGACAGTTTTGGATTGATAAAAAATAGATATTATTTAAAAGTTTTATATGGTTGGGATGAAAAAACAAAATTTGACTTTTTTGATAAGTATTATAAAAATGTATTAGAGGAATGCACAATGCTTCCTAATGCAAATAAAACAATTAGAAAATTGAAAGATGAAGGAGATACTATACATTTTGTAACAGCAAGATTAATGAATATTAAGAATTGTGATACTGAGGAAATTACTAAAAAGAGCTTGAACGATTTTGGTATTCCATATGATAGCTTAAACTTGCATGTAAGTGATAAATTAAAATTTTTTAAAGAAAACAAAATTGATTTATGTATAGAAGATAGCTATGAAACCTGTAGAGAATTAACAGATAATGGTATTAAATCTATTTTAATGACAACAAAAATGAACGCTGATATTAATGACAAAGAAATTATAAGAGTAAATAATTGGAATGAAATTTATGAAGAAGTAGAAAAATATAAAAATAATCTTTAATTTTTTGTTGCAATACCTAAAAAATTATGTTAAATTATAAACAACAGTTGTAGCAAAAAATTGCCAACTTGTGCATACAATTCTTGCAACACATTGCTGCAACTACATTTGAAACGGAAATAAGTAACTTTTTTGCGATAGATTTTCGAAAACGTCTCTCGCAAAGGAGCCATAGAAAATAACAGGTAAGCAATTATCTGTTATTTTTTTCTGTTTGCTAGTATTTTTGTGATAAATATAGTATAATTGTTTTCATAGGATGTGAAATTAGTGATAAAAATATGTGAGATATGTGGTAAAAAATTTGAAACAAAATCATCTACTAGATTATATTGCTATGAATGTAGTGGAGAGTCAACAAGAAGTGATAATTATACTCGTAAGCATCAAAAAACAATATTAAGAAGAAATATGAAATTACAAGCAATAAAGTTATTAGGTGGAAAATGTTCTATATGTGGATATGACAGATGTGTTGATGCATTAGAGTTTCACCATGAGAATCCTAATGAAAAAGAATTCAAATTGGGTTCTGGGAATACAATGTCATGGAAAGAATATAAAAATGAAGCCTTAAAATGTATTCTTGTTTGTTCAAATTGCCATAAAGAGATACATAGTAAAATAGGATATAAGAAATATGATTAATAATATATAGTGAAAGATAAATTATTGGGTTAACACGGAGTGGAGGATATTTTTATGATAATTAAAAGTATTGATTTGTGGACAGAACAAAAAGTAAATCATTATGAGTGCTTTAATGGAGCTTTTATAGATGGATTTCAGAAAAACATAAATCCATTTAACAAATATAAAGTAGTAAAAAATTGTAATTGTATAATTACAACAGATAAAGAAAAATTTATAATAGAACATAAATGTGCATTTATAAATCAAACCAAAACAAGAATAATACCTATACAAGAAAATTCAAAATTAACAAATAATTAAAAAAAGATAAAAAGGAGATAAAATTTATTATGAATTCAAAAAACAACTATTTCATTATACATGGATCATTCGGGAATCCTTTTGGAAACTGGTTTCCTTGGCTACATGATTTCCTAGAAGCCGAAGAAAAACAAGTATATGTACCACAATTCCCAATAGGTGTAGGATTCCAAAACTATGAAAATTGGAGTAAATTACTAAAGTACTATTTAGATTTAAATCTAATAAATGAAAAAACTATAATAATAGGACATAGTATAGCACCAGTATTTATATCAAAGTTCTTAATTGAAAATAAGGTTAAGGTAAAAAAATTGATATTCGTATGCGGATTTAATAACTACCTAGGAATAAATGAACAATATGATGTAGTTAATAAGTCTATGTATTTAGATAATTTAGAAGATGTAAAGCAACATGCTGATGAAATAATATGTTTTTATTCAAATAATGACCCTTATGTAAAATATGATGTGGAAAAAGATTTTGCAGATAAAATTGCAACTAAACAAGTTTTAATTCCAAATGCAGGACATATAAATAGTGAAAGTGGATATGATACTTTTGAAGAAATAGTACATTATATTTAAATTATGCAATTATCATAGAGTGCTATTTAGGAATAGAAAAACAAATTATGGAGCATTGCACATTAAATCTAGAAAATATAAATGATGAAAGTATTAGAGAATATATTGAAAAATTGAAAGAATATGATATTTAAAAAGAGGGGTTAATAAAAATGAAAATTATTAAATATGATAATGCTTTAAAAGGAAATAATAGTGATAAATGTAAAACATTGGAATATTCATTTAATGATAAAGAAATGGATTTAGGTGTAGCAACAATCAACGGGAGATATCCAGATAAAGGATATGGGGTAAATCTTGTAAGCAAAGAATTAATATATGTTATAGAAGGAAAAGGAAAATTAAATTTTGAAAATAAAATAGTTGAATTTTCAAAAGGTGATTCTATTTTAATAGAACCTAATGAAAAATATTATTTTAACACGGATTATTGTGTAATATCTTTGACTTGCACACCAGCATGGTCACATGAACAGCATAAGCTAATTGATTAAATGTGGAGGAAAATAAAAAAAGTTTTATTAACAATGAATAGAAAACTATAATTATTAAATAGTTAGAAAATATGATTTTTTAAAAAAGATAATATAAAAGGAGATAAATAATGAAAGTATTAATAGCTACTAAAAATCAAGGAAAAATAGAAGGTGCAAAAAAAGCGTTAGAACA
>CAMMLF010000165.1 GCA_946497585.1 uncultured Clostridium sp. | reverse complement strand
AGAGAGGTGAACGAAAGTGAAACAAAAATTTTTAAAAGATTTAGGTATAGATTTAGATGGAACAACAGATGAGTTATTACAACAATTTGATTTAAATGGATTTATGGATGAAATATCAGATAATAGATTAAAAGAAGAAAGTCAAAAAGTAGAAGAACTAAAAGATGAGATAAGCAAAAAATAAACTTTTAATACTAAAAGAAAGGGTGTGAAAAAAATGCAAAGGGAGATTACATTAAAAGATTTTGAAAAAACAGTAAATTCAGTTGATGATATTGAACCTTTAATATTAAAAAGAGAAAATAAAAAAGATTTATTAGTAATAAGTTTAGAACAATATCAAAAAGAAATGTTTTTAAATACATTAGAAAAAAGCAAAGAAGATTATAATGAAGGTAAAGTTTATAGTGCTAGAACTATTTTTAAAGGATTAAGGGAAAAATATGGATATTAATAATTATGAAATTGTATTTACTGAAGTAGCAAAGGAAGAGATTGAAGGAATATATAAATATATATCAGAAAATTTATATGAAATTGATGCTGCTAACAGATTAATGCAAAAAATTGAAAATAGCATTTTAAACTTAGAGTTATACCCTTATTCTTGTGTAGAAGTACATATAAAACCTAATAATGAAATGTATAGAAGATTGTTAATTGATAATTTTATAGCGTTATATGGCGTTGATGAGAAATATAAACAAGTTGTAATTTACAGAGTAATATACGGCAAAACAGACTACTTAAATTTAATTGAAGAATAGAGAGCAGTTAAAAATGGAAAATGTTAAGAAAAATGACGAATTAATTGTAGATATAATAGATTATGGAGCAAATGGAGAAGGTATAGCAAAAATAAATGGCTATACCATTTTTGTATTGGGAGCATTAAAAGGAGAAAAATGTAAAATACATATTTTAAAAGTTTTAAAAACTCATGCATTTGCTAAAGTTATTCAAATAATAGAAAAGTCAGACAAAAGAGTAGAACCAGATTGTAGCACATTTAACAAATGCGGAGGATGCGATTTAAGACATATTGCATATAGTGAGACTTTAAAAATTAAACAAGAAAAAGTACAAAACCTAGTTAATAAAATGCTAAAAAATAAAGTGAAAGTAAATGAAACGGTAGGAATGGAAAATCCAACTTTTTATAGAAATAAAGCAATTTATCCAGTAACTCAAGATAAAAAAGTTGGAATTTTTGCAAAAAGGTCACACAATATTATTCCTATAAATGAATGCAAAATACAAACGAAAATATCTCAAGAAATTTCAAAATATATATTAGATAATTGGAAAGATAGCATATATGATGAAGAAACAGGTAAAGGATTACTTAGAAATATAATGGTCAGAGAAGGTTTTAAAACAGATGAGATAATGCTTGTATTAGTACAAAATGGCGAAAAGAATGTTTTTGAAACAAATAGTAAGCTAAAAATAGAAAACGTTATCAAAGAATTTCCTAAAATAAAAACAATCGTAATAAATGTAAATACAGAAAAAACAAATGTAGTACTTTCAAGAAAAAATATTATTGTATATGGAGATGGAACAATAACAGATAGATTGGGAGACTATGAATTCAAAATATCTCCAAATTCATTTTATCAAGTAAATCCAGTTCAAACAGAAAAGTTATATAATTTAGCAATAGAAGGCGCGAAGCTAAAAAAAGATGACATATTATGCGATTTATATTGTGGAATTGGGACAATAGGAATATTTGCTTCTAAATATGTGGAAAAAGTTTATGGCGTTGAGATTGTAGAAGAAGCCATAAAAGATGCAAAGCAAAATGCAGAAATTAATAATGTAGATAATATAGAATTTATACAAGGAGATGTAGAGGTTGCATTTAACAAAATGCTAGATAATGGCGTAAAACCAAGTGTGGTCATAGTAGACCCACCAAGAAAAGGACTAGAGAGCAAAACAGTTCAAAATTTATGCAATTTGAAACTAGATAGACTTGTTTATGTAAGCTGTAATCCAGCAACTTTAATGAGAGATTTGCAAGTATTAGAAGATGTTTACAAAATAGATAGCATTACTCCAGTGGATAACTTCTGCTATAGTTCACATATAGAATGTGTGGCAGTGCTAGAAATAAAGTAATAAAAGGAGAAAAGATGAATAATCAATTAGATTTATGGAACAAGTTAAATGAGAAGAACACATTGCAAGAAGTACAACAATATATAAAAGAAGTAATAGAATTGAGAGGATTTTCACATCAAGAAGTAGAAAAAACGATGTTATTACTTTTAGAAGAAGTTGGAGAATTAGCAAAATCAATAAGAAAAAGTTTTACAAATATGGGCATTGATAAAAATAAACTTAATCACTATGATACCGTTGAAAGTGAAGTGGCAGATGTCTTTATAGTATTATGTAATATATGCAATAAATTAGATATAGACTTATATAAAGCATTAAAAGATAAAGAACAGGAAAATATTATGAGAACTTGGAAAAAAGAATGAATAAGTTTAAAAGTAGTATTTTAGGAAAATTATGTTTGAAGAGTAACTGGAGGAAAAATAAAATGTTAGAAAATATATTAGAAAGTTGCAAATATGTTTCCGTCAATTCAGAAAATGTAAAAATAAACAAAGATAAATTAAAGAAATTCACCAGAGAAATTTCAAATACCAAGATAGAACATTGGCTGGCATTTTCACCTTATGGCTTATTGGATTTACCTATTAATACATTGATTAATTTCCTTTTGATTTTTGATTCAATTAATTTTTCTTTTTGGGGAAATCCAAAATGGACAATAGAAGCAAATTGTCGACAAGAAGATGGTTCGATAGCTCTTTTATATGCATTGTTAGAATACGTAAAAGAAAATAATACAACTGATTTTTCAGAAATGACTAAAGACCAATGGGCATACATTTTGAAAGGAAATATTGAAATACCTTTAATAGAAAAGCGATTAGAGATTGTAAAAAATGTTAGCAATATAGTAAATGAAAAAATGGACGGTGATTTCTACAAATATATCAAAAATATAACTACTGATACAGAATTATTCGATATTATAGTAAATAATTTTAAAAGCTTTAAAGATGAAAGAACATATAAAGGAAGGACAATTTATTTTTATAAACTAGCTCAATTATTAACTTCAGACATTCTACATATAACAGAGATAATAGAAAAGAAAAAAATGGATTATTCTCATTTAGTTGGATGTAGTGACTACAAAATTCCTCAAGTTATGCGAGCCTTAGAAATTTTAGAATACAGCGATGATTTATCTAATATTGTGGATAATAAAAAAGAAATAAAAGAAAATACAGAGTATGAGGTTGAAATAAGAGCTAATATGATTGTCGCAATAGATTTAATAAAAAAAGAATTAAACAATAAAGTTTCGGCAATTGACATTAATGATTATATATGGAATCAAGGGAGAAATAAAAATATTAAGTTAAAACCATATCATTTGACTAGAACTACAAACTATTAATGAAGATATTAAAAAGAAAAAATTATAAAATATGGAGAACGAAAATGTCAGTCAAAATAATTTATTTTGTTCATGGAACTACAAAAGATAATTTGGAACATAAGGCAACAGGATGGCTTCAAGGTGAATTAAGTCAAAAAGGAATAGAAAGAATTGAAAAACTAAAAGAACAAATTGAATATGATGAAATAGATTTAGTTATTTGTTCTGATTTAAAAAGAGCAATAGATTCAGCTGAGAGATTATTTCTAGGTTCAAAAAAAATTCTTCATGATAAAAGAATAAGAGAATGTAATTATGGAGATT
>CAMMLF010000164.1 GCA_946497585.1 uncultured Clostridium sp. | reverse complement strand
AACCGGTAATTAGAAGTTACTTTTTCTAAATATATTTTACTTTTTCAATTGACCTATTTGTTGTATTCCGCTCCAAATTAATATCTAAAAATCATTATTTTTCCCTATATTAGAACAAAAGCGGGCTCCTTTAACTTTGTTCTACTTTTAAATTTACATCGCCCGCGTCTTTGTTCGTGCGCCAATTTTACAAATGTAAAATTGTGTGCAATGCTTTTATTGTATAGGAAAAACTTGATTTTTCCTATACAATAAAAAACGTTGATTTCTCAACGTTTATAAATTTTCATTTAGTTAATTTTCATTTAATTGTAATATTTCTTCTTTTGTCATATGAACTTTTCTTTCATCCGGTATAAAATTATTTTTATGGTATATTCTATAATCATTTATCAAATCTGTTAATTTATTATATGACAATTTTGCTGTCGTCTTCCTATATTTTGTTAGTTCCGGAAAATACTCAATGGTTAATGTATTATTTAATTGAGCATAACTATCAACATATATCACTTTTTCTTTTGGATTATCACTATCTAAAAAATAATTTGCTTCGCTATATAGTTGTGAGATTTTGTCCTTTGCTTTATCAATCGCTATAACTTCAATCTTATCTTCATCAATGTCTATTACAGCAACTAACATTGGATGAACTTTATCTGCAATCAAATTAGTTTTATATCTTACCTTTAACCATAATACTTGTCCTACTTCTAAATCCATTATATCTCCATTACTTTTATTAATCCTTTATATTGTTTTTCAAATTTAGCCTTATACTTCTCTAAATTTATTACTGGAGCATAATATGTCTTATCACTTACTTCTTTCCAAGCTGTATCTTCATGTGTTATTTCTATCAATTCTTCACAACTTGCATCTGCAAGTGATTCATATATTTTGTCTAAAAATTGTTTTATTTCTTTTGGTAAGATTATTTCTTCTCTGTTTGCTTGCATTGATGGGTAATTTTCAACTATTTCTTTTATAACTGGTCCATTGTCATATGCTACAAAATCATCTTCAAACAATAACTTGCCATATTTTGCTAGATATACTGTTTGTGCAAAATATAAATACTTGTTTAATCTGATATTGCCTTCATATGCTTTTCTATTATGAAATTCAACTAAATTTGTGTTAAACATTTTTTTATCATTATCTTTAGATAAAAAATACTTTGCAACTTCTTTTGCAGTTATCATGACATTCTACCTCCTTATTCATATTATATGAACATATAATATATTATATCACATTTTTATGTAAATTTCAATATTATATATTTGTTCATTGTTCCTTTTAATTTTATCACAGTAGGAGATATTGTCAATATCTTGCTAACAAAAATATAAATTGATTTCATAAAAACAAGGTAAGCAAAACTATTGCCTACCTTATTTTATATTATACTAAATTGTATATTATTATTCAATTACTTCTGATACAACACCGCTGCCAACTGTTTTTCCACCTTCACGAATAGCGAATCTTAATCCTTGTTCGATAGCGATTGGTGTGATTAATTCGATTGTCATATCTACGTTATCTCCAGGCATTACCATTTCTGTTCCTGCTGGTAAATCAATTAATCCTGTAACGTCTGTTGTTCTGAAATAGAATTGTGGTCTATATCCATTGAAGAATGGTGTATGACGTCCACCTTCTTCTTTTGTTAGAACGTATACTTGTGCTTTGAATTTTGTATGTGGATGTATAGTTCCTGGTTTTGAAAGAACTTGACCTCTTTCTACTTCTTCTCTTTGAATACCTCTTAATAGAACACCTACGTTGTCTCCAGCTTCTGCTTGGTCAAGAGTTTTTCTGAACATTTCGATACCTGTAACAACAGTTTTCTTTCTGTCTTTTGAAAGACCTACTATTTCAACTTCGTCAGATAATTTTAATGTTCCTCTTTCAACTCTACCAGTAACAACTGTACCTCTTCCTGAAATTGTCATAACATCCTCAATTGGCATTAAGAATGGTTGGTCAACTGGTCTTTCAGGTGTTGGGATATAGCTATCAACAGCATCCATTAATTCTTTGATGCATTGATATTCTGGAGCATTTGGGTCTTTAGATGTTGACTCTAATGCTTTTAATGAAGAACCTTTTATTACTGGAATTTCATCTCCTGGGAAACCATAGCTTGTTAATAAGTCTCTAACTTCCATTTCAACTAGTTCTAGTAATTCTGGATCATCAACCATATCACATTTATTTAAGTATACAACGATGTATTTAACACCAACTTGTCTAGCAAGTAGTATATGCTCTCTTGTTTGAGGCATTGGGCCATCAGCTGCTGAAACAACTAATATTGCTCCATCCATTTGAGCAGCACCTGTAATCATGTTCTTTACATAGTCTGCGTGTCCTGGGCAGTCAACGTGAGCATAGTGTCTGTTATCTGTTTCATACTCAACGTGAGCTGTGTTAATTGTAATTCCTCTTGCTTTTTCTTCTGGTGCACTATCGATTGCACTGTAATCTTCGAATTGTGCTTGTCCTTTTAAGCTTAGCCATTTTGTAATAGCTGCTGTTGTTGTTGTTTTACCATGGTCAACGTGTCCGATTGTACCAATGTTAACGTGTGGCTTACTTCTTACAAATTTTTCCTTAGCCATATTTAAAATCCTCCTTATTTTTATTTTATTAATTTAAAACATTAATAACTATTTAAGACTGTTGCTAAATTTAATTTTATTCATTAGTCATAATGTTTATTACTAATTGATTAAATTTAGCATTTACATTTTATAACATTTTAGTTAAAAATGCAAGTCTTATTCATTTTTTATTTTAATTTCAGTTTAATTACTTTAGCTTAAGCTCCAATATACATTCTTCCACATTTGCTTCGAGGTTTCGCTATTCGCAAAAAACTCTCGCTCGTTGCCACTCCGCTCCGGAGTCGCCTGCGTTCGCTGAAATGCTCCAGAACATATATTGGAGCTTATTCAAGTCAAAGCACTGTAAAATTTGAAATTTTCAATAAATTAGTCTTGTTTCTTTGCTCTTGAAGAAACTATTTGGTCTAAGATAGATTTTGGTACTTCTTCATAATGAGAAGGTTCCATTGAATATGTTCCTCTACCTTGTGTTTTTGAACGTAAGTCTGTTGCATAACCAAACATTTCTGAAAGTGGAATAAATCCTCTTATTATTTGGTTACCACTTCTTGCTTCCATTCCTTCCATTCTACCACGTCTAGCATTTATATCTCCAATAACATCTCCCATGTATTCTTCTGGAACTGTTATTTCAACTTTCATGATAGGCTCTAGTAAAACAGATTTTGCTTGTCTACAACCTTCTTTGAAAGCCATAGATGCTGCTACTTTGAATGCCATTTCTGAAGAGTCAACTTCGTGATATGAACCATCAACTAATGTTGCTTTGAAGTCTATAACTGGATATCCTGCTAGAACACCACTCATAGCTGCTTCTCTCATTCCTTCTTCTACTGGTTTTATATATTCTTTTGGTACAGCACCACCAACGATTTTGCTTTCAAATTGAACACCTGAACCTGGCTCTAATGGTTCCATTTCAAACCATACATCACCGTATTGTCCGTGTCCACCAGATTGACGAACGAATTTACCTTGTACTCTAACCTTATTTCTAATTGTTTCTTTATAAGAAACTTGAGGTTTACCTACTGTACATTCAACTTTAAATTCTCTCTTTAATCTGTCTACGATAATATCTAAGTGTAATTCACCCATACCTGCTATAATTGTTTGACCTGTTTCTTGGTCTGTCCATGTTTTGAATGTTGGGTCTTCTTCTGCAAGTTTTGCTAAAGCTACACCCATTTTTTCACTATTTGCCTTATCTTTTGGCTCAATAGCAATATC
>CAMMLF010000163.1 GCA_946497585.1 uncultured Clostridium sp. | reverse complement strand
TAAGTACCATCAGTACTTACAACAGTTTTTTTCAAAATTAACTGTTAAAAACCCGCATAAAGTAGCTTGACTTATTTTTTCGTTTATCTATTGTTAAAAAAATCTATTTATGATAATATACTAACTGCGAAAAGTAAAAATAACAAAAAATTATAATACTAAAACTCTTAAGGAGGGGTATATAGTTTGAAAGAAATTACTTTCATAACTATGTGTGCCTTTGAGCAAAGCGAGAAAGGAATTGAATTTGATATGATAAAAAAATTACCTTATGGTATAAGTAATTATGAGGAGCTAATAGAAGATAATTATTATTATGTTGATAAAACAAAATTCATAGAAATGCTAGAAAATTTAGCACAAAAAAGAATAATTTTCTTGCGCCCAAGAAAATTTGGTAAAACATTATTTACAAGTACAATTGAGAATTATTATGACATAAAAAAGAAAAATAAATTTGAAGAATTATATAAAGACACATATATAGGAAAACATCCAACAGCATTAAAAAATAGTTATCATATATTAAAATTTAACTTTTCAGGAATAGATACTTCAAATGAAGAGATGACAATGAAAGGATTTAAAAGTAAAACTATTTCTTCAATAAGGTTTTTTATAGAAAAATATGGTTTAGACTTTTATATAAATGAAAATGAAGATGCTGAAAATATATTAGATAATTTAATAAAAGCTTTTAATATACAAAGGGCTAATAATAAAATATATGTTATTATAGACGAATATGACCATTTTGCAAATGAATTATTAGGATTTAACACAGACCAATTTAAAACTCTAGTTTCTAAAAATGGAAAAATAAGAAAGTGGTATGAAGTATTAAAAGAAGGAACTGAAACTGTAATTGATAGAATATTTATAACAGGTGTAGCACCAATCACATTAGATAGCTTGACTTCTGGGTTTAATATTGGAACAGACTTGACTCAAAAAGCAAAATTTAACGAAATGTTAGGTTTTACGGAACAAGAGCTAATAGAATTAATGGATAAGCAAGAAATATCAAAAGAAAAGCAAAATGAGTTATTGCCAATAATGAAAGAAAATTACGATGGATATAAATTTTCTTTAGAAGGAAAAGAAAGAATATACAATTCAAATATGTGCTTATACCTTTTGAATGGCTTTTTAGAAAATAGAGAGCTTCCAAGAAATTTAGTAGATGTAAACATAGCAAGTGATTATAGCAAAATAGGTAAAATGTTAGACTTGTGCAAGGGAGAAAAAAGAGCAGAAATAATAGAAAAAACAGTATCTGGAGAAGGTATTTTATCTGAAATAACTCAAAAGTTTAATCCAGCAATGGAGTTTACAGATACAGATTTGGTATCAATGTTATATTATTTGGGATATTTGACAATATCAGACGAAAAGCTTGGAAAGCCGGAATTAAAAATACCAAACAGAGTAATGAGAGAAATATATTCAGAATATTTTATGAAGATAATTGATGACGAAACAAAAATGCAAATAGACAACGATGAATATAATATAATTCTAGAAGAATTAGCATTAGAAGGAAAAATAGATAAAATAACCGAAATATTACAAAAATATTTAAAAAATCTATCAAACAGAGACTATCAAAGATTTGATGAAAAATATATAAAACTAATATTTTATTGCATATCTATGAATTTAAAAATATATACAGTAAAATCTGAGCTAGAAGTACAAAGAGAATATCCAGATATACTTTTAGTCCCAAGAGACAGAAGTAAAGGTTATAATTCTGTAATGATAGAATTCAAATATTTAAAAAAGGAAGAAGAAAATAAACTAAAAGAAAAACAAAAAGAAGCAAAAGAACAAATAATTAGGTACAGTAGTTATGATGAAATAAAAGATATAGAAAAATTATACAAATACACAATAGTTGCAGTAAATGATAAAATATATGTAGAAAAAATAGAAAAATAGAATCACTTTAAAGAAGTCAACAAATGGAGAATGTGCCATTAAGGACGGTTCTGATTGACAATCACACACGTCCAAGAACTCAAACCATTTTCAAAAAACTTAGTTGAAAAAATAGTGTTCAAAATATATAATAAAGAAAAGTTGAGGAGTGCAAAATAATGACAAAAATCGCTGAAAGCCTTGAGGCTGTATATATATATATATATCGTAAGATTTAATAGAATAACTTTATGTGAACATAGAATAAAAGCTATGCTTTTTAGGCGAACTAAAATGTCTAATTAGGCATAGTTTTTTTGGTGCATTTTTTCAGTTGGAGACAAACCTAACTTGAAAAAAATTCCGTCGGGGACTTGTTTTAAATTAAAAATTTTTAATTTTAAATTTAAGACCGTCCCCAGAGGAAAATAAAATAAAAATGAAAAGCTTAAGAAAATTGAAAGGAGAATTTTAAAGATGAAAAGACTAAGTAAAAAGCAAAAGTTAATAGGTTTTGTAGCTATATTGTTAATTGCAGTAATAATAGCCATAGTTATTACTACAAGCATAATAAATAACAACAGCCAAGTCGCAAGTGAAGGATATTCAGCCACAACAGCAAATGCAGGGTCAAGTTTAATATCTAATTACATATTAAATGGAATAACAATTAGTGGAATAACAGGAAAGATGGATGTATTAGACACATCAGATGCCACAGCAGAGCCATCAGATATAGCTAAAGGGAAAACAGCATATGTAAATGGAGTAAAAATTACAGGAACATATGTAGAAAATACATTAGGAACAGTAACTGGAAATGAAACTACAAACTCAGAAGTAAATGATAAATACGGAAATCCTGTAAAAGTCCCGGCAGGCTTCAAAGTTGTAAACCCAGATGATGACGTAACAAAAGGAATAGTAATTGAAGATGTAAATGCTGGAGATTCAAACACAAAAGGAAGTCAATTCGTTTGGATACCAGTAGGAGAAGTTATAACAGATAGTAGTGGAAGTACAACAACAATAACACTCGGAAGATATACTTTTAATAGTGACGGAAGTACTACTACAGTTTCAAGTTCATTTACAGAAGATACAGCTGAAAGTCATAATTCAAGTTATGGAAATGCTATTGCCAAAGATATAAATGATTTTATAGAAAAGGCAAATTCAAGTGGAGGATACTATATAGGACGCTACGAAGCAGGAGATGCAACTGCAACAAGCTCAGCAAGAACAAGTAGCACAAGTGATACAAATCCAATAGTAAGTAAAGCAGGAGTATATCCATATAATTATATAACACAATCACAAGCATCAAGTTTATGCCAAAATATGTATAGTAGTAGTAATTTTGAAAGTGATTTAATAAATAGTTATGCATGGGATACAGCAATAGCATTTATACAAGCATTTAGCGGAGACACAAATTACTCACAGCAAAGAGGAAGAAATACAGCAAGAGCAGTTCAAAAAAGTGGAGAAAGTATATTAGATTACAATCTAGACGAAGGAGACGTAGCTCAAGACATTAGATGTAATATATACGATATGGCGGGAAATACCAGAGAGTGGAGTACCGAGACGCGATCCATCACCGACAATCCTTGCGTTGGTCGTGGAAGCAGCTACTTCTTCCTCGGTGAAGATTACACGAGCAGTCGTAGCGACTACGGCGGTACGTCCGCCAGCAACGTCTACTTTTCGTGCAGACCTACTTTATACTTGTAGCCTGAACGCTTGTCAGCGATGAACTTATGAAGCTGACCGCTTTGATATCTGCCAAAAACTAAAAACAATAAACATAGGCTTCAAACTAACTTCAACAATAGTTTGAAGCTTATTAAAATTTTATTTCACTCCCCATAGACAAAAAAATAAAAATAGTGTAATATAATCTCAACTTAAACACTTTTTTAAGAGTAAAACTCTCCAACACGTTGAATA
>CAMMLF010000162.1 GCA_946497585.1 uncultured Clostridium sp. | reverse complement strand
TAATACCTATATGAGGTGATAACTATGATTAAATTTACAAAAATGGAAGGGCTAGGTAATGACTATGTCTATGTAGATTGCACAAAGCAAAATCTAGAAAATGCGTCAAACCTAGCTAAAATTATAAGTGATAGGCATTTTGGAGTTGGTTCAGATGGTCTAATACTTATAAAATCAAGCAAGAAGGCAGATTTCAGAATGCAAATGTTTAACAGTGATGGAACAGAAGCTGAAATGTGCGGAAATGGAATTAGATGTGTTGGAAAATACGTATATGATAAGGGGCTAACAGACAAAACTACTTTAAAAATTGAAACACTTGCAGGAATTAAAGTACTTAATTTGAATGTAGAAGATGGAAAAGTTAAAACCGTAAAAGTAGATATGGGAGAGCCAATACTAGACTATAAGCTAATTCCAGCAAAAGACGGAAAAGTATATAAATCAAAAGATGGAATAAAATTTTATAAAGTTAATATAAATATAGAAGGAGATTTAAAAGAACTTACTTGTGTTTCTATGGGAAATCCTCATGGAATAGATTTTGCAAATAATATTGAAAAATTAAAAATTGAAAAATTTGGACCTATAATAGAAGTAGATGAGCATTTTCCTAATAAAGTAAATGCTGAATTTATTGAGATTTTAGACAAGCACAATATTAAAATGAGAGTTTGGGAAAGAGGAGCAGGAGAAACACTTGCTTGTGGTACAGGTGCTTGTGCATCTGTTGTTGCAAGCTTTTTAAATGGATATACAGAAAGAAATGTAACAGTAGAGCTTCTTGGAGGTAAGTTAGAAATTGAATGGAATAAAGAAGATAACCATGTATATATGACAGGACCTGCTGAAACTGTTTTTGAAGGCGAATTTGATGAAGATAATTTATAATTTTAAATAAGTACTAATATACATTGAAATGCCATATATATTGGTGCGTAAGAAAAAATTACAAAGATTTTAAGAAAGGATAAATTAGTATGATAAAAATAAATGAAAATTTTGAAAAAATAGAAGCAAGTTACCTTTTCTCTACTGTTGCAAAAAAAGTAGCTGAATTTCAAAAAAATAATCCAGATAAAAAAATTATAAAATTAGGAATTGGAGACGTAACAAGACCACTTGCTAAAGTTTGCATAAATGCTATGAAAAAAGCAGCAGACGAAATGGGAGATGCTGCAACATTTAGAGGATATGGCCCAGAGCAAGGATATGACTTTTTAAGAAATGCCATTGTAGAAAACGAATATAAAGACTTAGGGATAGAAGCTGATGAAATATTTGTATCAGATGGAGCAAAATGTGATTGTGGCAATATAGTAGATTTATTCGCAAAAGATAACAAAGTTGCTGTAACAGACCCAGTATATCCTGTATATGTTGATACAAATGTAATGTCAGGAAGAACAGGAAAGTATAAAGATGGAAAATATGAAGGACTAATTTATATGCCAATGACAGAAGAAAACAATTTTAAGCCAGAGCTTCCTAAAGAAGTTCCAGATATAATCTATCTATGTTTTCCAAATAATCCAACAGGAGCAGTGCTTACAAAAGAAGAACTAAAAGTTTGGGTAGATTATGCAAAAGAAAATAAAAGTATTATTCTTTTTGATGCTGCATATTGCGCGTTTATATCTGAGCCTAATATTCCAAAGAGTATATATGAAGTAGAAGGTGCAAAAGACGTAGCAATAGAATTTAAAAGTTATTCAAAAACAGCCGGATTTACAGGGGTTAGATGCGGATATGCTGTTATTCCTAAAACTGTTTATGGATATGATGATGAGGGTAAAAAAGTAGAATTAAATAAGCTATGGAATAGGAGACAATGTACTAAATTCAATGGAACTCCATACATAACACAAAGAGGTGCAGAAGCAATTTATACAGAAGAGGGACAGAAGGAAATAAAAGAAAATATAGACTATTACAAAGAAAATGCAAAAATAATATTAGAAGGACTAAAAGAAATAGGAATAAAAGCATATGGAGGAGTAAACTCACCTTATGTATGGCTAAAAACACCAAATAATATGAAGTCTTGGGACTTCTTTGATATGCTCTTAGAAAAAGCAAATATAGTAGGAACACCGGGAGAAGGCTTTGGACCAAGTGGAGAAGGATATTTCAGATTAACTGCATTTGGAACTAAAGAAAACACAATAGAGGCAATGGAAAGAATTAAAGAAAAATTGAATAAATAATTGCTATTTTGCTAAAAATGTAATATAATTAAAAAGAATTTGCTAAAATTTTGAAAGGAAGATGAATATGATAGGCTCAGGACTTGACATTGGTATAGACTTAGGAACAGCTACTGTTGTAGCTTGTGTAAAAGGAAAAGGTATAGTATTAAGAGAACCATCAGTCGTAGCAATAAATAAAGACACAAAAGAAGTTTTAGCGGTAGGAAAAGAAGCAAGAAAAATGATAGGTAGAACACCTAGTAATATAGAAGCTATTAGACCTCTTAGAGATGGAGTAATATCAAGCTTTACAGCAACATCAAAAATGCTTAAATATTTTATAAGTAAAGCCTGCAGTAAAAATACACTTGGAGGCTTTAGAATGATGATTTGTGTACCATCACAAATTACAGAAGTTGAAAAAAGAGCTGTAATAGATGTTGCAATGCAAGCTGGTGCAAAAAAAGCATATTTAATAGAAGAACCAGTAGCAGCTGCTATTGGAGCTGGAATAGATATAGCCAAGCCATGTGGAAATTTAGTAGTAGATATTGGTGGAGGAACTACTGATATAGCTGTAATTTCAATCGGAGGCTCAGTAATTAGCACATCACTTAAAGTTGCAGGGGACAAGTTTGACCAAAATATCATAAAATACATTAAGAAAAAATATAATGTATTAATTGGAGAAAGAACTGCAGAAGAGATAAAAATGGAAATAGGATGTGTTTATCCAAGAAAAGAAGATGCATCAATGGAAGCTAGAGGTAGAAATTTAGAAACTGGACTACCTGTAACAATAAAAATTAAATCATCAGAAATAATGGAAGCTTTAATAGAACCTGCTATGCAAATAGTTGATGCAGTTAAGGGAGTCTTAGAAAAAACACCACCAGAGCTTACAGCGGATATTAGTGATAGAGGTATTTATATGACAGGCGGAGGAAGCCTTTTATATGGATTAGACAAGTTGTTGCACGAAACAACAGGAATAAATGTAATGATTGCACAAGATGCTATATCATGTGTTGCAATAGGCACAGGTAAAGCTTTGGACAATTTAGACGCACTAGATGCAAAAGCTAGAAAGTAGAAAAAAGAAAAAAGTAGTATCTGGTTTATAGGCTTATCCTCAAAACCTAAATACATATATAAGGGTGAGATATTATTGAATAGAACTAAAAGAAAAATATTTGAAACATCTATGAAATTATTCGCAGAAAAAGGGTATGATGGTACAAGTATAGAAGAAATAACGTCAGAAGTTGGAGTAGCAAAAGGAACACTATATTATCATTTCTCAAGTAAAGAAGAAATATTTAATTTCTTAATTGAAGAAGGAATGAACTTGCTTAAAAATAGCATTAAAATTAAAATAGATAAGCAAGACAAGTACATAGATAAAATTAGAGCAATAGTTCTAATTCAAATAAAAATAATTGTAAAGTATGAAAACTTTATGACAATTGTACTTAGTGAAGTATGGGGTAACAGCCCAAGAAGTAATACCTGTAAAAAATATCTTACTGAATATTTAGAAATTGTAAAAAATATTGTGCAAGAAGGAATTAAGAATGGTGAAATAAAACCATATAGTGCCGATATAATTACATCAGAAATTTTCGGACTAGCTTGTTCTAGCCTTCTACAAAAGAAAACTAGAGAAATAAAAGTTGATGAATTATTTAAAGATTTAGATAA
>CAMMLF010000161.1 GCA_946497585.1 uncultured Clostridium sp. | reverse complement strand
TAAATGTATTCCAAAAATTGATTGACAATGGTGCTACAATAATTGTAATTGAACATGATTTAGATGTAATTAAAAATTCTGATTATATTATAGATATGGGTCCAGAAGGCGGATACCTTGGAGGAGAGGTTGTTGCCTCAGGAACTGTGCAAGATATAAAGGAAAATAAAAAAAGCATTACGGGAAGGTATTTGAAGAAATGGTATCATCAGGAGTTGTAGATAGAGTAAGAGCTGAATTTTCTTTAGATGTTTTTGGGGATACCTCCCAAAAACATCATTAATTATATTTTGACTTATCATAAAATTTACCCTGCCACAGATCTTTCTCTTTCAATAACTTTTCAAAACCGTTTAATATCCACTTTTTATGCAAGTTCCATTTAGGAGCTACAAGTAAATCTTTTGGCGCATCTCCGGAAATCCTATGAATTATAATATCAGGTCTTAAATGAGTTATAACATAAGCCAAATTTTCCAAATAATAATCTAAAGTAATTGGAATATATTTATATTCATAATACATATTTGCCAAAACAGTATCCTTAACAACATAGGTAGAATGTATCTTAATCCCCTGAATATCATGTGAATTTATAAAATTAACAGTATTTTTTATATCTTCAAAAGTTTCAGTAGGAAGCCCAATCATTATATGAGCTATAACTTCAATATTATGTTTTCTTAAAATATTAACAGCATTTGTGAATTGTGTACTTGAATAACAACGATTAATTAAATCTCCAATTCTATCATTAGAAGTTTGCAAGCCAAGTTCAACGGAAACATTATATTTATTAGAATATGAGGCTAGTAAACTAGCTATTTCTTCATTAATACAATCAGGTCTAGTTGCAACAGACAAGCCAATAATTCTATTGTCAATTAAAGCTGCATCATATTTTTTCTTTAGATTTGGAATAGAATTATATGTATTCGTAAAGTTTTGAAAGTATACAATAAATTTATTTGCACGTTTTCCTCTATAACTTTTTAAGAAATTTTGAACTTGCTTAGTAATGTTTAAATTAGAAAATTTTATTAACTCTCCTGAACCTTTTTGGCTACAAAATATACAACCTTTACTACTTAATGTGCCATCACGATTTGGACAAGTAAAACCTGCATCAATACAGATTTTTAATGTCCTTTCACCAAATTTATTTTTATAGTATGTATTTAAGTGATTATATCTTTCTTTATTTTCCATAATACATTAATTATATCAGATATGGCGAGAAACAGCAAATATATTTTTTTATATGTTTTTCAGAAAAATCTAGAATAATCTTTATTTATATGATATAGTTAGATAAATAGTAAGCTAAAAAGTAAACTAATCCCAAAAATAATTATATGGAGGTAATATACATGGTAGATTTAAAAAAATTGCAAAAAGAAATTTATCAAAATAAAGTTAATAAAGGATTTAACGTAGATGATAAAAAAGCTCTAGTACTATTTTCGGGAGGAAAAGATTCGTTAATTGTTACTTTAAGGTTATTAGATAGTAATTATAAAGTTTATTTAGTAACTTATGAAAATGGTTGCGGGCTAAAAACAGAAAATGTAAACAATACAATAAAAAGGCTTGTAAAAAAATATGGTACTGAAAAAATAGAAAACATTGGAATCAAAAATATTTCTGGCTTTTTTAGAGAATTTATATATCCATTTTATAATTATACAAGTAGTTATATAAAAGAAAACTATGGAGATATTACAATATCACAATTTAATTGTTTAGCATGCAGATTAAGTATGTATATAGCTAGTATAATATTGTGTAATCAATATAATATTAAAAATGTTTTTGATGGAGCTAGGAGAAGCCAGTTATTTGCGATAGAACAAAGAGAAATGTTAAATAAGTTTGAAAAATTATTTAGCGAAAATGGTATTAATATAAATTATCCATTAGAAAATGAAACTGATGACTGGAGATTAAAAAATGAATTACTATTAAGAGGAATAGTACCTAAGACATTAGAACCACAGTGTTTACTTGGCGTTCCTACTCCTTCAAATGAAAAGGAAGGTTTAAGTAAAAATGTATTGATGGCGACAACTAATGTTTATGAAAAATATTTAAAACAAAAAGCTAAAGAAATAATTGATAGATATAAAGATTTAAAATTAAATGGAGATTTTATATGAGCAATAGAAGTAAAAAATTTGTATTTATCCCTTTTTGCTTAATAGCACAAGCATATCAGGCTCAAGGAATAGTAAAATATGAGTGGAAGTCTTCAATAAAACCAATAGTGCAGTTATTAATAGACAAAGATATTAATATAATACAAATGCCTTGTGCGGAAACGTTATTTAAAGATTCATTAATCAGAGAACCCATGGGAATAAGTAAATATAATAAAAAAGAGTTTAATGAACATTGTGAAGTATTAGCAGAAGAGGTTTCAAAACAAGTACATATGATATCTAAGAATGGATATGAAGTAATTGCAATTTTGGGGATTGAACAATCCCCATCATGTTGTGTAAATTATATTTATACAAATCATGGAATGGAAAAAAGGAAGGGTTTATTTATGGATAAACTTTGTAAAAAAATAGAAGATTTAGATATACCCGTTATAGGTATTAATAGGAAATATATTAATAAATCATTAAAAGAGTTAGAAAAGATAGTAGGAAAATAGTAACGTCAACAAATAACTCCTTGAGTATTACCAGCGCAACCACCAATTATTTTAACATTTTTAATTATATTATTTTCTACATCAATTATCATTTGCCTTGAGCAAACTCCTTTAGGATTATATGAATATTGCATTTTTAGCACTCCTTTTAATTTTATTTTAATTAATATAACACATAGAAATAAGGATTTCAATAGCTAAAAAGTTGTTTTGGAAGATGACTTTATTTTGAAAGTAAATATAGCTATTTTAAGAAGTTAGTTGAAAAGTAACAATAATTATAGTATAATTTAAATGTAAAATTGTTGAAATGATACAAGAAGCAATTGCTAAATAAAACAAAGCAAAAGCTATTTGATTATATGTTTAAAACTATACTAAGGAGTGATAATAATGGGTATTGTTCCTAAACCGAAAATCATTTCTCATAAAACATTGGAAATTAGAATAAATCAAAAACAAATCGCTGATGCAAACAAAAGACTTCAAAAGAAAATAGAAGCAGGCAATGACCGTCTCGCAAAAAGCGTTATTGACGCCAAAACCCAATTCTTTAAATAAGAATTATATAATCGAATAGCATAGCTTTTACAACCACTATAGAATATAATTTTCTATAGTGGTTTGTTTAAAATATTTATTGAGTCTATCTAAATAAAAGTAGATATAAGATTTTATTAATAATGGAGGAGAGCGTAAATGACTGAGGAAGAAAAAATGTTAGCAGGAGAAATATATGATGCTAACAATGATAAAGGTTTAATAGAAAAAAGAATAATTGCAAAGAAATTATGCAAGAAATATAATGAATTGCATGTAAGAGATATTATAGGCAAAAAAGAGGTAATAGAAAAATTATTGCAAAAAGAAGTAAAACAATTCACGATTGAACCAAATTTCTTTTGTGATTATGGTTTTAATATTAGTTTTGGAGAAAACTTTTATTCAAATCACAATTTAGTTATATTAGATGCTAATAAGGTTGAATTTGGAGACAATGTATTTATAGGACCTAATTGTGGATTTTATACATCAGGACATCCTATTGATTTTGAAACAAGGAATAAGGGCTTAGAATATGCAAAACCAATTAAAGTAGGAGATAATGTTTGGATTGGCGGAAATGTTTGTGTTATGCCTGGAGTGACTATTGGAAGCAATGTAGTTATTGGTGCTGGAAGCATTGTTACAAAAGATATTCCAGACAATTGTGTAGCATATGGAAACCCATGTAAGGT
>CAMMLF010000160.1 GCA_946497585.1 uncultured Clostridium sp. | reverse complement strand
ATGGGAAAAAGAAAGATTCCGGCAGAGGAAAGCCGAAAATGTATCAGGAATTGGCAGGAAAACGGTTTTGGGCGGAACTGACTGGAGATGAGAATTTCTATATTAAGATTATCGGATATATGGGAACTATGCCGGAAAAATATGTAGCTGATTATAAGGAAAGCTATAATAAAGCTGCAAATAGGCTTGTAAGAGAATTTTCTAACAGTTTTTGCAAAGAAGATGGAAGCATTGATTGGGAAAAACTGGTAGAATTCAATTCGGGGGATTGATATTTTGGAAACTAGGTTAAAATATTATGGGATTATTTGAAATAATAAGAGAGGCACCGGAAAACAGCCAAATTATTACAGACTCTATTGTTATCACTCATGCAAAATTACAGCAATATGAAAAGATATTATGTTCTGTTAGTGGTGGGAGCGATAGTGATATTTTAGTTGATTTGTGTCAAAAGTTTGATGAAGCCAATAAAATAACATATGCGTTTTTTGACACAGGTCTTGAATTTGCTGCGACAAAGGAACATATTACATTTTTGGAAGAAAAATATGGTATTCATATTGAACGTGTAAAGGCAATAAAACCTATTCCACTTTGTTGCAAAACGTACGGACAGCCATTTCTTTCTAAACAAGTAAGTGAATGGATAGAAAGATTACAACGACATAATTTTAAATGGGAAGATAAGCCATTTGACGAATTGTATAAAGAATATCCAAAATGTAGAGCAGCGCTAAGATGGTGGTGTAATGATTTTGCAAAATCTGAAACAGGGAAGGAAAGTAGTTTCAATATTGCTTATAATCAATATTTGAAGGAATTTATGATTAGTAATCCGCCGCATTTTAGAATATCAAATAAATGTTGTCATTATGCAAAAAAGATGCCAGCTAGTAAATTTAAGAAGCAGCATGGTTTTGACTTAAATGTATATGGTGTTAGAAAAGCAGAGGGAGGTGCCAGACGAGCAGCATATAAAACATGCTTTTCCTCAAATGAAAGTGGTTGTGATGAATATAGACCTATTTTCTGGTATCTTAGTGATACAAAAAAAATATATGAAGCACATTATGGAATAGAACATAGTCGGTGTTACGATGAGTATGGGCTGAAAAGGACAGGATGCGCAGGATGTCCTTATGGTCAAAATTTTGAGGAAGAGTTAAAAGTCATGGGAGAGAATGAGCCTCTTTTATTTAGGGCAGTAAACAAAGTTTTTCAAGATACTTATGAATATACAAGATTATACCGTGAATATGTAGAGAAAAGAAGATGTGAGGAAAAGGAAGATAAAGATGGAACTACAAAATAAGAAAGTTGACGCAAGTCCAACAAAAGGTTTTTTTATCTATATGTTAACAAGGGATATTGATTTGAAACCAGCTATTGTAGAATTGATTGATAATTCTATAGATGGTGCTAAAAGAGTGCGAAGAAAATCGCAATATGAAGGGTTATTTATTAGAATCACAATGTCTAAAGAAAAGTTTATTATTGAAGATAATTGTGGAGGGATTGATATTGATACTGCACAGAATTATGCGTTTAAATTTGGTCGAGCGCCTGAAAGGAAGAGGAAAGAAGAGGGATTTTTTACCGGTATATTTGGCATAGGAATGAAGCGTGCTTTATTTAAAATGGGAAATAAATTTGAGATTGTTTCAAAAACGTATGATGAGCACTTTATTCTTAAAGTAGATGTTGCCCAATGGATGAGAGAAAAAGATTGGGATTTCCAGTTTGATAAAGCGGAAAATGGGTTGCAAAACACTGAAGTGGGGACGTGCATAACTGTAGAAAATCTTAATGAGGAAATTAGTTTAAAGTTTGACAATGAGCTTTTTATAAATTCTTTAATTGATTATGTTCAAAAATATAGAACTGTAGAAGCAGAAAATGGGTTACAAATCGAAATTAATGGAATCACTATCGATTATAGAAAAGAAAAATTGCTCGAATCAAAAGACATACAGACATATACCCATAAAATAGAAGATCCTGAAGGAACAATTACTATTATAGCCGGTATTACCGAAAAGGGAGAGCCAGCAAAAGCCGGCTGGTACATTTATTGTAATGGAAGACTGGTTTTATATGCAGATAAAACCAGCTTATCTGGTTGGGGAGATGGAAGTAGAAGCTACCACAATAGTTTAGCAGAATTTAGAGGTTATGTGTATTTTGAATCAAAAAATTTACTGGCATTGCCGTGGAATACGACCAAAACAGGGGTTGATACATCAAATAGATTGTATATATTAGCAAAGCAGAAAATGGTTGAAGCAATGTCACAAATTTTCAAGAAAATTGACGAAATGAAAAGGAAGTATGATGTTACAGACTTGTGTGAATTAGAATTTATTAAAAAGGCTCAAGAGAGAGAACTGACATATAGTAATGTAGCACAGATTAACCAAAACAGAGACTTTGCTATTTCTGAGGTGCAGAAAAGTGAACCAATGACTACAATAAGTTTTTCAAAGCCAACACGGGAAGTTGATAAAGTTAAGAAAAATATGGGAGAAAAAACTAATAAGGCAGTAGGAATAAAGCTTTTTGATTACTATTGTGAAATGGAGGAACTATAGTGGCTGGTAGCAGTGTTAGTGTAAATTATAATGTTAGACCATGCAAAAGCATTGAACGTAGAATGATGTGTGAAATGCTGTCTAGATTAACACCGTTTGATCGGATTTCTGAATATAGATATATTGGGATGGGGGCAAAATATTTTGTTGATTTCTCTATGCTCCATAAAGAGTTTGGCATGGAAAAAATGTATAGTATGGAGATATGTTCAGATGAAAACAATACTAATAGATTTAACTTTAATAAACCATTTAATTGTATAGAGATGTTGTTTGGAAATGCAGGCGACATTTTGAAAAGCTCACGTTTAAAATGGGATAATATAAAAAATATTATCTGGCTTGATTATGATGGAGGAATAACAAGTACGCAATTACAAGATGTAGAAACTTGTGTTGGAAAGGTGGAATCGGGAAGTGTTGTTTTTGTTAGTTTCAATTCAGATTTAGGTACTTGCTTTAAGAAATCTTCTCCGGAAGAGAAAATGGAGATATATTGTAATAGGATTGATAATGAGTTTTTAACAAAACGTATTGTCCCGAAGGATGTTTCAAAAGGACGAATAGATGCTACAACCAATAAAATGTTTGATATGATAATAAAAAATAAAGTACTAGAGAGAAATAGCACTATTAAAGGAGAAGAGAATAAATACAATTATCATCAACTGTTATACTTTAAATATAAAGATTCAGTAGCAGAAATGATAACAATGGGATGGATCATATATAAAAAAGTAGATGAAGAAAAATATGAAAAATGTGGATTCTCTGAATTAGAATTTTTCAACGATACTGATCAACCATATGATATTACAGTGCCTAATTTTACATATAAAGAACTAACAGTACTTAATAGAAATATGCCGGATGCAAAATATCCTATAAAAGAAGCGCAATTTTTATCAGAGGAAGAGATAAATGCTTATAAAAAAATCTATAGATATTATCCTACTACGTTTGAAACGGCAGTGGTTTTATAATTGATAACAGTTTCATGATAACAAATTGATAACACTAGCAGAGACAGACCATAGAAACATGACAGTTGGAATCAAATAGAGACAAATGGGACCAAATCTCCTATACAAAACTGTATAGAACTAAATTTGATTTTGCGAGTTCGAATAATTACATTGTAAGCGCTTTATAACCACCCGGCTAGTCAGGTTCTAACTTTTATGAGATACTTCAGATACTTGGAGTAATTCACTTTATATCTGGTTCTCAGAACTGCAAAAGCTACACTTCAATCTCATATCTTCTATCGCTTTTGTTGTACCTGGTTACTCCAAAATCTCACATTGGAGGAGATGAAGCAAA
>CAMMLF010000159.1 GCA_946497585.1 uncultured Clostridium sp. | reverse complement strand
CCCGGTTTCATATTTTCATCAGGCTTAACAGCTATGTCCACATCATACATTTCTTTCAATTTATTCAAATTTTCTTTTTTGTGTCCTATTACATTGTTTACTGATTCTGGATTAACTGTTATTTCAACTTCTTTAACTTTCATGTTTATTTGTTTAATTTTCTCAGCAATGCTATCATACCACATACTGTCCTCAACAAGTTGTCTGAATGCTGGATGATATGGTCCTGCTAAAACTTCACTGCCTTCTTTTTTAGGGTCAGTTATTTCATCTGTATTTTGAAGTCCTACTCTTATAACATCAATTTTCTTTTTTCTAAACATGTAAATTATTTCTTTGCAACGTTCTACTGCCTGCTCTACTGTAAGTGGTGTATATTCTCCATCTTTGTATTCCTCTGCTAGTGCTGTGTCTTTTATAACTAAAACTGGATATATTCTTACCATTTTAGGTTTTAATCTAATCAAATCCTTTGCTGTATTTATTTCATCTAATTCAGTGCTTTCTGGTAAGCCTACCATCATTTGATGTCCTAATCTAAATCTATATTTTCTAATTAATTTTGATGCTTTTATTACATCTTTAAATGTATGTCCTCTCTTACTTTTTGCTAATATGTAATCATTAGATGATTGTACACCTAACTCAATTGTTTTTACTTTATATTTTTTTAGCATTTTTAATATGTGCTTATTAATATAGTCTGGTCTAGTAGAAATTCTAATACTATTTACTTTTTTAGCTTTTACATATTCATATGCTGCTTCCAACAATTCTTTTTGTATTTTCTCGCTTATTCCTGTAAAACTTCCTCCAAAGAAGGCTACCTCTACATACTTACTATCGTCTTTAAAGTTTTTTAAATAATATTCTATTGTTTCTTTAACATCTTTAGCTGTTACATTTGTTTCTTGACCTGTTATCTTCTTTTGACTACAAAATGTACATGCCATTGGACATCCTAAGTTTGGTACAAAGATTGGTATAATATATTCCTTTTTCATACTTATAGCCTTCCTTTCTGACTAAAAAATCCTCACCCTATCTTTCTATTATGTTTTTCTTTTGTATTTTCAAAGCTAAAAACTAATTAAAATCATCTAACCTCCAAGCAAGCTTTGTTACTTATGTTTTCTATATTTTCATATTAAGCTTGTGTTTTACTCTCCTAGTGCTGTTTTAGCAGCTTGCATTTCTGCTGATTTTTTACTTTTTCCTTTTCCAACTGCTAAAACTGCTCCATTACATTTTACTTCTGCTGTAAAAGTTTTATCATGGTCTGGTCCTTCTTCGTTTATAATTAAGTATTCTATATGTACATCTCCGTGCTTTTGCAATTTTTCTTGAAGAACTGTTTTATAGTCCTTCATGCCTATGTGCATTGTAGCATATTGGGTTGCTTCCTTTAAATTTTCTACAATAAATTTTTCTGCTTCGTTTAATCCACCATCAAAATATATTGCTGCTATAACCGCTTCTACACAATCTGCCATTATAGCATCTTTTCTATTGCCACCGTTTGCTTTTTCACTTTTTCCAACTAAAATGTAGTCATAGAACTTATGCTTTTTTGCAACTTCTTTTAGGCTATCTTCACATACGACTTGCGCTCTTACTTTTGTAAGCTCACCCTCTGATAAATTTTCATATGTATTGTATAAATATTTACTTGATATAAACTCTAGTATACTATCTCCTAAAAATTCAAGCTTTTCATAGCTTTCTACATTATTTTCATTTGCATATGATGTATGTGTTAAAGCTGTTTTCAAAAGCTCTTCATTTTTAAATTTATATCCTATACTTTTTTCTATTTCTTCTATATTCATAGCTTCCTCTATTTCTTTTATAAATCTTATTATTTTATATTTACCTTAACTTGTTTATCTGTTCTGCCACATTAATTATTTGCTTATTTTATGCGCTTTTCTAACTTTTCATATTATACTATAAAATTTACCTATTTACAATAATTAATGAAAATATATTTTTGCATTTGTTTCTGTGAATCATCGCAAGTCAATTTTTCTATGTAATGCTATTTTTTGAATATAAAAGCTTGATTTTATATAAGAACAAAAGCGGGCTTTCTTGAATTTTTTACTTGTTTTAAATTTATGACGCCCGCGTCTTTGTTCGCGCGCCAATTTTACGAATGTAAAATTGTGTGCAAATGCTTTATTATATAGGAAAAACTTGATTTTTCCTATATAATAATAAACAGCATAGGTCTCCCCATACTGTTTTAATTTTACGCGTAAAAAATTTATATAAATTAAGCTACGTGATCTTTTATGTAGTCAACAACATCTCCTACTGTTACAACTTTTTCAGCATCGCTATCTGGAATTTCCATATCGAATTCCTCTTCTAATGCCATGATAAGTTCAACTATGTCTAAAGAGTCTGCACCTAAATCATCTATGAAAGATGCTTCCATTGTTACAGATGTTTCAGCTACACCTAGTTGCTCAACTATAATTTTCTTTACTTTTTCTAGTATTTCTTCTGAACTCATTTAAGTTCACCTCCCCTCATTTGCGGTAAATTCATACAATTACAATAATACATTCGCTTGCAAATGTCAAGCTATTTTTCTAAAATATTTTTTTGTTGGTACATTCTTTCATATTTTTGGTAATGATATTCTTGTGTTTGCTTTAAAAAAATTTCAGTTTTTTAGCGATTTCAAGCCTTATTTAGCCTCTAACTCTGCTATGTATTCTTTTATCTCGCTCATTTTTTCTTTATTTGTTTGTGATTCATACACTTCGGTCAATTGGTCAACAGCCTTGTTTTTTACAAATTGTTCTGCCTGTTTTACAGTAAATTTGAATAATTTTTCATCACTGCTTCCATGTGCTTTAACTACTGGCTTTTGAACTCCTAGGAATAATGCTCCACCATATTCTTTGTAATCCATTACTTTTGAGAATCTTTTAATTGCTGGCAAGCTTGGTATACTTCCTATCTTAGTCCATATATTATGCATTAAACTTTCAACTAATGACTTTTTAACTAATTTTCCTAATCCTTCTGTTGTTTTTAGAAATACATTTCCTGTAAATCCGTCTGCTATTATAGCGTCAACTGTTCCTAAAAAGGCTTCTCTTCCTTCCATATTTCCTATGAAATTAATATTTAAGTCTTTAGAATATTTTGTAAGTAGCTTATATGAATTTCTTACAAGCTCATTTCCTTTTGTTTCTTCTGTTCCAATATTTAAAAGACCTATTCTTGGTGATTCTATTCCTAATGTATTATGCATATATATGCTAGACATTTGAGCAAATTGTAGTAAGTTTATAGGCTTACAGTTAGTATTTGCTCCACAATCCATTAAAACTAGTCTTCCATGATATGAAGGTAATATTCCTGCTAGTGCTGGTCTATCTACACCTTTAATTCTTCCAACTAAAAGCGTAGCACCTGTTAAAAGCGCACCAGAATTACCGGCAGATATGAATACATCTCCGTCTCCTTGTTTTAACATATTAAATCCTACAACCATTGATGAGTCTTTTTTTGTTTTTATTGCTTGTGTAGGTACATCTTCCATTTCTATTGTTTCTGTTGCATTATGTATTTTTAGTCTTGGAGATATTTCTTCTATTTCTTTACCGTAAAATTCTTTTATTTTATTTCTTATAACATCCTCTTTACCTATAAGTACAACTTCTGCTTCCACTTCATTTATTGCGCTTACTGCACCTTTTATATTGGCATCTGGAGCATTGTCTCCACCCATTGCGTCTAATAGTATTTTCATGTTTCCCCCTTGTATACTTCAATGTATAGTTAATTAATATGCATTTATCATATAACTTATATCAAAATAAGTCAAGTTTTTTTACGTTGGGGACGGACCAAAACGTAAAAAAATATTTTGTTATTGTTCAGTAGATATATTATAGAAATACCAATATATGTTCTCGAACATTTCAAGTGAGCGCAGGCGACGTAGGAGCG
>CAMMLF010000158.1 GCA_946497585.1 uncultured Clostridium sp. | reverse complement strand
CTCAAAACTGAGAAAGCTCTAATTTTTTATTTAAAAGTATTAAACAGTAACTTTACAAATGCGTTTTTGTTATAATTTAGTAATTTTATTATAAAAAGCAATATATGTTCTCGAACATTTCAAGTGAGCGCAGGCGACGAAGGAGCGGAGCGCAACGTGCGAGCTGGAGCGAATAGCGACCCGCGTGGCGAAATGAGAGAGAATGTATATTGCTTTTTAGGATGTTTATATTAATAAATTATACATTTTCTATCACATATGAAATTTTCGCTTAACTGCTTCTTTTAAATCTTTTGCAGACAAAATAACTGTTATTACAAGATTTAATAGTGAAATACCTATCGCTATAAAGCTCATTACTGGCTTTGTTACTATTCTTTCTCCTATTAATATGGCTGGTAAAATACTAAAAATTAAGATGAAGAATTGATAAATCGCATATCTTAGATATTTTTTATAGCTGACAATTGTAAGTATTAGCATTGCAGTATTTGCTACTATTAAAATTATGGGTATTGCCAAGCTAAGAGACCATCCTTTAAATCCTAATCTATAATCTATAAACACTGTTAAAATTGAAACTGCTATTGTTTGAACCAATACGTGCCCAGCAATATTTACGTTCTTATGTATAGAATATATAACTATAACCCATATATAAACTATTCCACCATTTGCCAAAGCTGCCCATGGAACATTTGGAGTTGTTAATTTATTTATTATGGTTAATATTATCGCTATAGCAATTGATATGATAAGCATTATTTTAGTTATCTTCTCACTGTTATTTGCATTAATCTTCTTTGGATATATCATCTAAAACACCATTACTTTCTATTTTTACTTTTATACCTCTACTTTTTAAGAAGTTGTAAAAAGTTTTTTCGATATTATTGTCATTTAAAATTGAAGTAAATGTAAAACTCATTTTGTTTTCAAAAGTACATCCTGAACACTTTATTTTTTCAACAGGTTCAGGTGCAATCAGCATTAAAAATTCATCTATGTAATCTTTATATTTCCCTATTATACCTATTCTACCTATATTTGAAAATGTTATTGTTGTATATTTTCTTATTTCCAAATAGCTTAATCTAACTATTACTTTCTTAAGTTCAAGAGGAATAGCTTTTATAAATAAATTTGTGCCAAGCTTAACATTTGCAGACATTGTTTTAATAATTTCTTTTTCTGTAAGTTTTTGCTTGAAGTCATTTTTTACAAAATCTATTATAGTTTCAAACAAGCTAAAATCTATACACTTTTGCTCATCTTTTGATTTTGAATTCTTGTCATTTTGTAAATTATTGTTTGCCAACTTTTTCATATCAGCCTCAAGCGTAATGTATGAGAAAAAATTAGACATTGTTTTTGATGGAAAGTATTTCTTTAAATTTACTGGTATGCAAACTTTTATAGGTTTTTTTGAATTACTTTTTTTATAATTTGCTTCGTATATAGAATAGATTAAAACTGCAGTTAAATACTGTGTGACTGTCGAATCGTACTTTTCACACTCTTTTTTCAAATCTTGCATATCTATTATTTCGTGAATAGCAGAAATAGCCCCTAATTTTATTTTCTTTCCTTTTAACTCAAAAGCCTTTTTTGTAGAGCTATTACCTTTTGAATCTTTTATGTAGTTTTTTAAGTAACTATCTTCTGTATTAAAATCAATTTTTCTTACCAATCTTTCATTGCTATTAAAAACTGTTGGATGCAATAGTTCCAAATATGTATAAATTATTTCTCTAAAAAATACTACTCCGCTTCCACCATCTGTTAACACATGAAATATATCTATGTTTATTTTTTTATCAAAATATGTTACCTTAAACAAATAATCATTATTTTTTGAAGGTTCAATGTATTTGCAAGGATAATCTTTTTCCTCTTCTACTATTGGCTCCTTAGGATTTTCCTCAAGATAATACCAGAAAAATCCATACTTCATCCTAACTTTAAACAAATTATATTTTTCTAAAGATACTTTTACTGCTTTTTCTAATATTTTAGGATTTACCTTTTCTTTCATTACTGCTGAAAGCCTAAAAACCGTACTGTATTTTCTTCCAGCTGAAAGAGGAAATATTTTAGCTGAATTATCTAACTTTCTCCACTTTAAGTTTTCCCCTTCATTCATTTATTATCTATCCTTTCTTTGAACTTTATGGATTTTTCATTGATTATTTTCAAAGCTTATTGATTATCCATAGAATTCAACACTTCTATTAACTCATTGAATGCCTCATCAATTAGTTCTTTTTCTTCTTTGCTATCTTTTAATATCCATATATGTGAAGCACCCTCATATTCTCTAACATCAATTCGAATACCTTGCGTTTTGGCTCTTTCTTCTAAAACATGTACATCCGGATTTAATATATCATAAGTTCCTGTAAAAATAGTTATATTTTGCAATTTAGACAAATCTCCATCAACTGGATTTACTAAATAGCTATTAATATCATCATTTCCAGCATATGCAATTCCGGCTAATTTTAGAGTGTCTTTATTTAATTGCTTATCATTTTTTTGTGCTTCATCTATTTCTGGATTTCCTAGCCTAACATCTAGCCAAGGAGAAATTAGTATAGTTTTGACTGGTAACTTATATTCTGAATTTTCTGATGTGATTTTTTCTTCTAATGCCAATGCTAATCCACCACCAGCTGAATCTCCCATAACCACAAAATTTTCTAGATTTATTTTAGATACAATTTCATTATATAATGGCACTACCATATCAAATACATCTTTGTAATTATGCTTTGGAGACAATGGGTAATCTGGAATTATAACAGTTGCTCCTGTATTATTTATAATTTTTTCTAAAAAGCTCCAATGTTCCTGTGCTATTTCAGCCATATATGAACCACCATGAAAATATAGAATTACCATATCTGTTTTTTCTACATTCTCAGGAGTTAGTATAAAAACTTTTCTATTCATATACATTTTTTGCTCAATATTGCATGTGTATATGCTCTCATCTGGAATTACTGTTGTTTCAATTTCTGCTATCATAAAATATGCAATCACAGCTACTGCTGTTAATATTAATAGCACTATTAATGTAACTACACCCTTTATTATTCTTTCTTTCATAATGCTTTCCTTTTCAAGTATAAAATTGTAACATTTTATGTTCGTTTATCTTTATTTTCTTTACAAATTCGAATTACCTTAAATTATGTTAGCATAAAGACAAGAAAAAAGCAACAAATTAATAAAGTCTTAATATGTTGCTTAATTTTGAACTTTAGTAATACTACTTAAAGCTTATTTTTGAGCTTTAAGAGTGGCATTAAGATTAGTTTTTAAAATCTATTTTGTAATTTCTTGCTCTAAAGTATCTGCATTTTCTGCAATAATTACATAAATTGTGTTTCCAACAGTTCCTTCAATTCTATTTTGAACTAGTGCATATTGTTCTGGTAAATAAGTACTCCATTGCTCTTCATATTGTGTCAAATAGTTATCTAGTTCTGATTTCACAGTTTCTACTGCTCCATCTTTAGCTTGAACTAATAAATACATAGAAGCTTGAACATTCATCATAGGTATTTTTCCTGCTGCTTTTTCAACGTTTTCAGTATTAACACCCATTATTGTACCCAATTCTTCTGTTGTTACATCCATTGTTGCTAATTCATTAAAAGGGTAAGAATTTGCTAAAGTTTGATTAGCTACATTGATATCTAGTGTTTTCTCATTATTTCCACTAAGACTAAATTCATAATTCCCAAAATATTCGTAAATTAAGCTCCTTTGTTTTAGATATAGTACTGTTACTGTGGCTAATGCAATAACTAATACTACAATTACTCCTATTAGTATTTTAGATAATTTATTCATTTCTTCCTCCTTTGAATTTTAATATTAATTATTTTATATCATAATTAATTATTTTTGTCCAACTTTTTTGTTTCTAAAAGTAATTTATCAAAATCTGATGTTATTTTTTGATG
>CAMMLF010000157.1 GCA_946497585.1 uncultured Clostridium sp. | reverse complement strand
TATTTGCAATATCTATATGTATTACTAATTTAAATTGCATATTATTGTCATATTCTTTTTTTAACAATTCTTTAAATTCTTTGTTATTTTTAAAATATTCTAATATATCAATTTTATCTGTAAAAATATGATCTTTACTAGTTATTTTGTATTTTTTATTTTTAGTATTTAGTTCAGATAATAAATCTTTACGAGCCTTTTTTTCTATATTCTCTATAAATTTAAACGGTATTTCTAATTCTTTAAATCTAGCTGTATTTCTATATTCTATATCATCCCAACCGTCACCAACTCTAAAAAACACATAACCATTTTTTGTTTCACTTAAATATTTTTCTAATAACTGTATATCTTCAAATTCCTTATAATATTTAAAACTATCTTGTTTTATAAATATACATTCCACTCCATTTGCTTTATATCCTTTTACTGTAGCATTATCTGGACTAAGAATATATGCACAACTATTAGAATTTTTTTCATCTTTTTCAAGCATTATTAAGTAATCTCTTTTAGTTATTGAAAGTCTTAAATCACTATAATATCCCATACATTTCTCCTTTAGATTCTCTCGCACGAGAATCGATTTTGTGCCCTTTTGCTTTTTATTTAGAGTAGTTTTACCTTTAAATATTACTCTAATTCTTCTGTTTCCATATCTTCATAATATTTACTATAAAACCTATCTGTTTTTTTATCTAGTTCTATAAATTTCCCGAATATATCTAATTCCTTTTTCATTTCATTTTTTAATGTTTCTCTATTAGAAAATTTTTCTTTTGATATATCTTTGGTGTAGATATTTTCAAATTCATCTTCGAACTCATCTTTTTTATGCAAAGTAAAAACTAAAATATATTCTATATTTTCTTCATTTACTTCATCAGCCATAAGATAGCAACTTATTCCCTTTCTTTCATCTTTCAAATATGCTAATTCCATATCATGACTTATTCCTATTTCATTTTTTAAATTATAAACAGAAGTATATAATTGGAAATTATTTGCTTTTTCTTCATTAATTAATTCTTGTATCAATTCTAATTTTTCATTTTCTTTATTCCATTCATCAATATATTCCTCTTTTGGTGTATTCATTAGCATATCTTTTGAATAACAATATTTATTATGGATTGCCATGTCATGCATTTCTTCTAATAATTCAAGTCTATTCAAATTCTTCACCTTCCTGTTGTTCTTGTTCTTTAATTTTTTCTTGTATAATATGTGTTGCTCTTATACAATTTTGATTAAATTCTCTTTGCCAAGCTTGTTCTTTTCTTGACCAATGAAATCCATGTGATTTTAATATCTTTCTAGTATCTTCATTTGGAATACTGTTAAATAGAAACTGAATTCTATTTATCTCCTTGTTATGAATTATTTTTCCACCGTTAAAATTGACTTCTTGAAATTGTATTTTTTCTTGATTTTCTAGTCTTTCAATTCTCTTTTTGGTTTCTCTTATAGTAGCACCAATATTTGCAAGTTCCCAACTTTCATGTTCTCTTGCTTTTATTGAATTTCTTTCATTTTCTAATCTTTCTAATTTTTCTTTTAACTTTTCAATTGCTTGTGGATCATCACTATATATTACTTTGCTATTTTCTGCTGATTTTGCTCTGTCATTATAAAATTTGCTTTTATCATCCATTTCTATTGATTTTCGTATATTATTATTTGCTTTTTCTATTAATCTTGTATGTGCTTTAGCTGAATAATGGTCAGTTAATATTGGCTGTCCTACTGGAATCCTACTTAAAGTCTTATTAGCATTTGAATTCATATATTGATTAGACCCTTCTTTTGCTTTTTTAGAAAGTTCTTTATACCTTTCTATTCTTCTGTTTCTTCTTTCTTCATAATCTGCTCTTCCTCCCAATTTTTATCACTTTCCTTTCCTACGATTAAACAACAATGTAATATCAATGTTAAAAATGAACTTAACATTGCTACTCCTATTAGAATTAAAATATACACTTTATACTCACCTCTCCAAACTAAAAAAGACCTCGTATAAAGTTTGTGTTGTATATTAACTCTTGTTCAAACTTTATACAAGTCTTTTCGTATTTTATTATATTTGAATAATCTCTTCCCAAGTAAATCCATTTCTTCCAAAATGTCCATAATTACTTGTTTTAGAATATATCGGCTCTTTTAATTTTAAATATTCAATTATTCCTTGTGGTGTTAAATCAAATCTTTTCTTTATTGCTTGTATAATTATGCTTTCAGGCATTCTGTTTGTTCCAAAACAATCTATATAAATTGAAAGTGGTTCTCTTAATCCTATACCATAAGATAATTGAATTTCACATCTTCTTGCTAAACCATTTGCAACAACATTTTTTGCAATATGTCTTAACATATATGATGCAGATCTATCTACTTTTGTTCCATCTTTACCTGAAAATGCTCCTCCACCATGTCTTGCAATTCCACCATAAGTATCAACAATGATTTTTCTTCCAGTTAGACCTGTATCGGCAACTGCTCCTCCAACAACAAATCTTCCAGTTGGATTAATATAGAATTTTGTTTCAATATCTACCATATCAGGCTCTACAACTTCAAATACTACCTTTGCTAATATATCTTTTTGTAATGTATGTATATCTGCATCTGCTGAATGTTGTGCAGATATTAAAATTGTATCAATTCTTATAGGTGCATCATTTACATATTCGACTGTTACTTGAACTTTTCCATCAGATTTCAAATATGGCATCTCTCCATTTTTTCTTACTTCTGCTAATCTTTTTGATAATTTATGTGCTACACTTATCGGATATGGCATATAATCTTCTGATTCATCTGTTGCATAACCAAACATAATTCCTTGATCTCCTGCACCACCATCATTAACACCTATTGCTATATCATTACTTTGTTTTGTTATATTAATATCAACTTTACAAGTTTTATAATCCATATTTATTGATGAATCTGTATATCCTACCTCTTTTAATCTTTCTCTTACAATATTTTCAATATTTATTTTTGCATTACTTGTTATTTGCCCTGCGACTACTACTTTATCTTTTGATATAAAAGTCTCTACTGCGACTCTTGATTCTTTATCTTGTTCTAAACAAGCATCTAGTATTGAATCAGATATAAAATCACATACTTTGTCAGGATGACCTTCTGTTACTGATTCACTTGTTAAATAATAATGTTTATATTTTTTCATTTCTTGTAATTCCTCCATTTCTTTTTTTATTTCTATTCTTATCTATAATTAATGTTAAATTTTATTATCTAAACATAACCCCACTCACCTTTCCATTCGCACCACAATCGATTTTGTGGCTTTATTTTCAAAAAATATAGTACCTATACCAGACCTTAATTTTAAGCATAAAAAATAAAGTACATCAATTTGTACTTTATTAATGTAAGGTGGATTGCCCACTTATTTTTTACCATTCAACCATTTACCATTTTAAATTTTCTAAAAAATAAATGGTTTCTTATATAATTTTTCATTATTTTTTTATTTTCAAAAAATTCATTAAAGCATTGATATTACTTGCCTTCGTTGTCTTTTCTACCCATCAACGCGACACACTCCACATGATGCGTAAAAGGGAACATATCAACTGGCTGGATTTGCCCTATATTGTAATATAATTCTAATTTTGATAAATCTCTTATCAAAGTAGCTGGATTACAACTAATATAGATAAGCTTTTGTGGGCTTACTTTAATAATATTAGAAATTGTTTTACTGTCCAATCCTTTTCTGGGTGGATCTACAAATATCACGCTTGGTTTTATATTATCAATATTCACTAATTTATCTAAAATTTCTTCTACATCGCCACAAACAAATTCTATATTAGTTATATTATTAATTTTAGCATTTCTCTTAGCATTCTCTATTGCTTGTTGTATAATTTCTACGCCAATTACTTTCTTTACGTACTTTGAAGCAAAGATACCAATCGTTCCAATTCCACAATATAAATCA
>CAMMLF010000156.1 GCA_946497585.1 uncultured Clostridium sp. | reverse complement strand
ACGTGCTAAAATATGACGACGTTATGAATGTACAAAGAGGAATTATATACAAACAAAGAAGAGAAGTTCTAGATGGAGAAAATATCCATGACAATATTATATCAATGATAGATTTTGTCGCAGAAAACATATCAAATATATTTATTGAAGGTGAAACACAAGAATTAAATGTTGAATCATTAAATACTGAAATATTAAATGTATTTGGAATTGACATGTTAGACTTCATAAAAGAAAACAAAAACAACATGCAAACAACTTCTGATGAATTAAAGAAAAGAGCAATGGAAATTTATGAATCAAAAGAACAAGAAATTGGCTCTGATGAAATGAGAGAACTTGAAAGAGTTGTAATGCTTAAAGTAGTTGATGAAAAATGGATGAACCATATCGATTCTATGGATGAATTAAAAAATGGTATAGGACTTCGTGCATATGGACAAAAAGATCCAGTTGTAGTATACAGAATGGAAGGATTTGATATGTTTGATCAAATGGTTGATGATATCAAGTTTGATGTAGTAAAACTATTAATGCATGCAACTAAGAGAGATGAAGGAGCTTCGAGAAAAGAAGCAGCTCAAATTACTGATGCAAAATTACAAGAAAAAGCAGCAATAGAACTTGTTGATGGTAAACTTTCTCCAAAAGAAGGAGGTATTAATAAAACAATAGTTAATGAATCTCCAAAGGTAGGAAGAAATGACCCATGTCCATGTGGAAGTGGGAAGAAATACAAAAACTGTTGTGGTAAAAATGCTTAGAACCCTTGAAAAATAAGGATTTATAAAAACTCGAAAATTGAAAATTTTGTCCACGGTGGACAAATGTCCACGATTTGTCCACATAAATTAAATCTTGTGGACAAATAAGGAAAAAGCTTTATATATCAATAAAAACTGTGTGAACAAATGAATAGATATATAGTTATTAGATGTCAGCATTTGATATGCTGGCATCTTTCCGTTTACTAATAATTTTAGTAAAAGGAGAGATTAATTTATGGTAAGTGTAAGAAAAAGAGGAAAGGTCTATGAATACCGATTTGAAACAGGAATGGTTGATGGAAAAAGAAAATGGATTACAAAGTCTGGATATTCATCAAAATCAGAAGCTTTTAAAGAGGGGGCGAAAGCATACAACGAATTTTATTATAATGGAAATAAAGTGCAACTCAAAGAAAATATGTCTTATTCTGACTTTTTAGACTATTGGATTGATAACTATGCTAATTTTAATTTGCATTATTCGACTACAATTTCATATATAAATATTATTAAAAATCATGTAAAACCAAAAATAGGATTTTATAGATTATGGCAATTAGATACTAGATTATTACAAGAGTTTATAAACAAAATATATGTTGAATATGCTTTTTCTAAAAATTATATGGCAAGTATTTTGAAAGTTGTTAAAGGTTCTTTAAAATATGCTTGTTATACATTGAATTATATAAATACTAACCCAGCAGAAAATGTGCATACACCAAGAATAGATAAAATTAACAAAGATCCTGCACATATATTTACTCAAGAGGAGATAGAAAGAATATTGGACAGATTTAAGGGAACACACTCGATTTATTATTCTTTTTTAACTGCTTATTATACAGGTTTGAGAGTATCTGAAGTATATGGCTTAACTTGGGATTGCGTAGATTTTGAAAAAAAGACGATAACTATTAATAAAAATATCATAAAGAAGAATCAGTTTGGTTTGCCCAAAAGAAAAAATATAACTAAAGGCAATTCTGTTTGTGTTTGGTACTATGGAGAGTGTAAAAATCCACAAAGTAGAAGGACTATATCTATTGGTGATACATTAGTAAATGCACTAAAAGAATATAAGAAAGAACAAGAGGAAAATCAAAAATTTTATGGAGATTCATATCTTTATTATTATGAAAAAAGGGTATTAAATGATATTACCAAAAAAGAAGAAATAAAGTTAGTCGAAGCAAAAGGAGAACTAGAAGTGGCTTTACCGAAAGCAGAATTAGTTTTTGTTAAAGGAAATGGACAATTTTTAGGAACTGATTCACCTAAATATGCTTTTAAAGTAATTCATTATGAATTAGGTATTAACAGTAGATTTCATGATTTTAGAGATACACATGCAACTAGATTAATTGAAAGTGGTGCAGATATTAAAGCAGTATCAAAAAGATTGGGACACTCAAGCATACAAACTACTTACAATATTTATGTAAAAGTTACAAATAAAATGGAAACAGATACTGTAAATAGATTTGAAGCATATACTAATACTTTAAATATTCCTCAAACATTAGAAATTCCATACCAAGTATAATATTTATTTTTTATAAATTATAACGAATGTAGTTATTGAAATAATATCTAACATATAGAAGTTAATTTAGAAATAAGTTAGCTTCTTTTTTTAATTGCCTCAAAAATAATTTTAAGGAGGTAAAAGTAGATGAAAAAAACAATTTTTGATTTTGAAAAAAAATACGAAGTTCAAGATGAACTTTTAAATGAAGGAGCTTTAGAAGGATTAGATGAAAGGACATTGCATGAAACAATAAAGGCAATGCTAATAAATACAATAAAGGATTGTATTAAATATGAAAATTATATGGATCCTGATATGGATACAATAAGGAATCTTCTAATTAAAGAAAATAAAACAGAAGAAGATATGAGAAAAATAAAAATGGCACAAGATAGATTAAGAAACTCTTTACATTTTGCTCAAATTTCTGAAGATAGTCTATATACATTACTATATCAAATGCTATCATCAGATGAAATAAAACATTGTTTTAAACAAGAAATTCCAGAAATGTCTAGAAATTTATATTATATGGTAGATTTAGAGGAAGAAATAGCAGAAACTCTAACATTGATTTTTGAAGAACTTTATGAAGCACCGAGCTATAAAGATATTTGCATTACTATAAATGAAAACATTAAAGACTTTATAGAAAATGCAGAGGAATATGTAGAAGATATACAAAATCACGAATTATATGAGCAGTTTGTTAGCTTTAGAAATAGTATAAAAAATGAAGAAAAGGAGAATGTCAATGAGTGAAATAATTGCAATAGCAAATCAGAAAGGTGGTGTAGGCAAAACTACAACCACTTTTTCTTTAGGTGTTGCTTTAAGAAAGCAAGGCAATAAAGTTCTACTCATTGACGCAGATCCTCAAGGAGATTTAACTACTTGTATGGGATACTATGACCAAGACAAATTGCAAAATACTATTGCTACTTTAATGTCTGATACAATATATGATAATGAAGTAGCTGCTGAAAAAGCTATTCTTCATCATAAAGAGGGAATAGATTTAATTCCTGCTAATTTAGATTTATCAGCAATAGAATTTTCACTTGTAAATGCAATGAGTAGAGAGTTTACACTTAAAAATTCAATAAGAGATATAAAAGATAATTATGACTATATCTTAATTGATTGTATGCCCAGTTTAGGAATGATAACAATAAATGCTCTAGCTTGTAGTGATAAAATTATAATTCCAGTTCAAGGAGAATATTTAGCAGCAAAAGGAATGGGACATTTATTGAAAACTGTAAGTAGAATTCATAAACAAATAAATCCTAATTTAAAGATAGGTGGAGTATTGTTAACACTTGTAGACAAAAGGACTAATTTGTCGAAACAAGTAAGAGATACAGTAAATAATAATTATGGACAATATGTAAAAATATATAATACAGAAATTCCAAAAGCTGTGAACACGGCAAAATCCACATCTACTGGCAAAAGTATTTTTGAGTTTGATAAAAATAGTCCAGTAGCTTTAAGTTATAAAGAATTAGCAAAGGAGGTTTTAGAAGATGAAAGAACAAGGACACGAAATGAAACTTCCAAAATTAGATGACCTATTTACAAATCAAGCTCAAAGAGATTATGAAAAAGCAGAAAAAGTAGAAGAAATTGATATTAGTAAAATATCAGATTTTCCAAATCATCCTTTTAAAGTTAATGATGACGATAAAATGGAAGAAATGGTAAAAAGTATAAAACAATATGGAGTTATATTGCCTG
>CAMMLF010000155.1 GCA_946497585.1 uncultured Clostridium sp. | reverse complement strand
TTTTTACATAAAAATGTAATAAAAAATTGGGACATTTTTACTAAAAATTCACACATCGCAAATTAATTTTCTTCCCATTGTGCTACAAATACTACGCTTTCTGTTACAGTATATACTGTTCCAGGTTGATATAGTGTGTTAGTATTTTCGTCGAGATATCCTTTAAATGTGTATCCTTCCCTTGTAGGCGCATCTCCTATAACTACTGTTCTTCCTCTTAAATCAACCGATTCCATATCTGGAGCACCTGTTCCTCCATTGGCATCATATGATACTACTAACACTTGTGACTGCGCAGTAAATGTTTCTGGTAGTCTATAATATGTTATTCCTTTATACTCCACTCCGTTTACATAATATATAGTTTTTGATTGTTCATTTATTATATATACATCTGTTCCGCTATATTCATTTCCATTATATGTTTCTTGTTTGTTGCCTTCGCCGTACCTTAAACTTATTTGTGCATTTACATATGAGTTTAAATTAGATAAACTTATTACATAATACATATTACTGTCATTAGGATTTCCTACTTGGTCATTTCCTTGTACTTTATCTAAAAAGCTAAAGTCTCCTGTGTATACTGGACCTATAGTTGATAAATCGTTCATATCAGCATATGTTGTTTCTATAGCCTCTCTCAGCTTGTCTATATCCGCTTTAAAATATGTGTATTGCTGTAATTCTGATATATCTGTCGTATTTACTATTATTGGAATACTTATTAAAGCTAATATTACTACTGTTATAACTAAAATAAGTAAAGTAACACCTTTTTCGTTTTTAATCTTTTGCATTTCTATCTTCCTTTACCATTTATTCTTAAATATATTTATATACTATTTTTTTGTTTTTTTCAATAGTTTTATGTCAAAAAAATAACCCAAGGCTACTATAATGTTTGCACATTGGTTTCAGTATAACCTTGGATTAAATATTGGTTAATTTGTTATTTATAAAAGTTATCTTCCTTCTCTTCCATCAGATTGTTCTAAAGTTTTAGTTTCGCCTACTTTTGGCTCTTTTGCTGTAGTTCTTTTATTACTGCCCCCTGATAATCTAGTTGTTTGACGTGCTTGTCCCTCTTGAGCTTTGTAAGTGGCTTCACTTTCGATTACATCGCCTTCTTTTAAATTCTTTAGCCATTCTTCTCTCTTCTTTTGCTCCTTTTCTCTTTGAGATTCTAGAGCATTGATTCTATCAACAGCTGGTTTCATAGCTTCAGCTAATTTTTTTGCCTCTTCTGTATTAGGGTTTAAATAATCTACTTCTTCCTCTTGGTCATTTTCTTGGAACATACTTGTTAATGAATGACCAAATCCTTTTATTTTATCTAATATTTTACTCATATTTATTATTAAAGACTCCTCTCTTTTCCCTTTTTGTTTTAGTTTCTTTCCAAAAACTAACTTATTATTAAATTAATTTGTGCTTAAATAGTTCATTTATCATCACTAATATAAATAGTATACCATAAAATGTTAGAAAATGCAAGTGTTTTATGTTAAGTGTTTTTATACTTTAAGAACTTTTTTATTATTATCACCCTTTTTTTCTACTGAATCTATTTGTCTATATACCCTTTCCTTCATACTGTATTCTTTATTGCATTTATACACCATTAACCATAAATAAATTATTACTAATAATATTGCAATATTCTTATAATACAGTATTAAAATACTAGCAATAGCTGTAAGTAAAATCACATTTATATTTGAAACAGTTTTAACATAAGAATAGCTTTCTCTTAACCCTATAAATATATGTATTAGTCCTTGCATTATTCTTCCGCCATCCAGTGGATAAATTGGTATTAAATTGAATAGTATTATAAGAATATTTGCATAAATTGCATTTTGGAATTGCTCAACATTTATTTGATTAGTTATATTTTGAATTAAAATTAATATTAAAATGCAAAATACGTTTGTAACTGGTCCGGCTAAAGCAATTAATATTTTCTTTACTGTAAGTTTACTCCCTTTTTTGACTTTTATATTATAGTCATCGCATTTTACTTTAAATCCTAGCTTAAAGCCAAATGGAATTATGCTTATACTTGCAGGCTTAAATCCCAGTGATACTCCACATAGCAAATGTCCTAATTCATGTATTAATGCAAAAAACATTAAAATAGCGTATATTCCTATATTTCTAGTAATTAAAAATATTAATATAATAATAAAAATTTTAAAATCTATTTTTATTTGCATAACCTTTTTTGTATAAATTTTTTATACAGATCTCCTTCCTTTTGTTCTTAGTTCAACTTTGTATTAGTTATGAAAATTTAATTTTGACTTACTTTCTTAAGCCTTGTTATTAGGCTTTTAACATACAACAAGAATTAAATTTGTATTATAGCTTGAGGGTCCACTGTTCTACCACTTCTTGCAATTTCAAAATGCAAATGTGGTCCTGTTGTTCTTCCTGTATTTCCAACTGTTGCAATCACTTGACCTTGACTAATATAATCCCCTTGATTTACATATATGTCTTTGCAATGTGCATACATTGTGCTTACTTCTCCATTTGTTATTTTTACATGATTTCCATAGTCTCCATAGCTTGATACAAGTTCTACAGTACCTTCCATTGATGCAACAATTTCTGTTCCTTCATTTGCACCTATATCAAGTCCTGCGTGATTTGCTGAAATAATTTCTGTAGGAGTTCTAGGTCCATAACCTGATGTTACCGTTCCATATACTGGTACAATCATTGATACATTTTCTTTAATATATGCTATGTCTTGTTCATCTTGACTTAGAGTAATATTTTCATCACTGCCACCTATTCCACCAGTTTCGTCCGTAACTCCTTCTTCTGAAGTAGCATTTCCAATTTCATTAGTAGTGCCTTCTTCCAAAATAGCATTTTCAGTTTCATTTGATGTTTCTCCGCTTGCTTCTCCCTGAACATTTTGGTTATCCATATTATTTGCAATATCTTGCTCATTTTGTCCCACATCAGCTACTAAACCGTTATACCAATCTGTAACAGATTTAAAGCTATTGCTTAAATCATTATATATTTGTCCTATATTTACGTCTGCACTTAGCATACTTCTTACGCTATCCATAAAAGGATAATTGTTCTGCGACATAAAGTATGCCAATCCAAATATACACATACTCGCCACAGTTTGTATAAATACTTTCGTAAGCATAGGCATCTTTTTTTTATTACGCTCCACATTTATATCTCTTGCTGAAATAGTGCCTCTTCTTCTTCCAACAATCTCTTCCGCTCGTCTTATTCTATCTTGCTCACTTATTATTCTTTCCATAGACTTCTTCCCTTGCATATGATTTAGGTTTTTGTGGCTTACCTATAACCTTAATTTTTTGAGTGTAAATGCTTTGACTTAATTTTTTCTTCAACAAAAAAACTTTTTAACTAGTCTTTTAAAATATATGACTAATTAAAAAGTTTTATACTTGTTTTTAAAATGTAATTATTAAAAAGCTTATCACTACAAGAGCCAAAAGTATTTTCCAAGCCCAATTATATCTTTTCAGTTTTTTGCATTCAGTCTCAAGTTCTCTTATTTTTCGCTTGCTTTTACTTTCATCTTTATATTTTTCTTCGCATTTTTCTAAGATCTTCTCAGCCTTGTTTATTATATACTTTTTATTTAAATCTCCCATAATTTTATCTCCTTTGTTTTTAACAATCTTTTATAATAGCAAAATTACCTAAAGCATATTGTCTAATTGTTCTTATCTTTATAAAATTGTTAAATAATTTATTTGATAAAATTATTTCCACTTATGGCAGATTTATACATAAAAAGTAATTAAATTATTTTTACTTTTAAAACTTTATCTTCCATACCTTCAATTTTTATTTGCTTATCTAAAAGTTCCTGTGGAGTATCTTCACTCATTCCATTGTACACTTCTTTATCTCCATCTAAAACTGATATATGTAATAATTTAAATTCTTTTATTGTCATGCCTATTATTCCTTTCTAAAAATTCATACACGGTTGGAAAAGAATTGTGCTTTTGGCTAGGCAAACAAGCAAGAAAACCGGAGGCG
>CAMMLF010000154.1 GCA_946497585.1 uncultured Clostridium sp. | reverse complement strand
ATCCCTGTGTCAGTGGTTCGATTCCACTTCAAGGCACCATTAAATTAAAGCCAATATATACGCAAAAAGCCTATATATAGGCTTTTCATTTTACCTAAAAGGGTCTTAATTAAAAGGTGTCAAAAGGGACGCTACTGTTTGACACAACCAGCAGAGTAGTAAAAAAAATAATAACCCCTTGTAAAATCTAAATTAATAATATAAAATTAAATAAACAAATATATTACAAGGAGTAAACAATGGATAAAAAAGATGAAGAAGAACTAAGAGAATGGAAAGAAAAGAATTTAAATTATGTTGAAACTTATGGAGTAGACATATATGATGAAAATAAAAAGGGAAAAGAGACAACAAAAAAGATTGAAATAGCTAACAAGATTATCAAAATAATTCTAATAATTTTTGCTGTGCTAATTATTGTAGGAATAGCAGTTTTATTAGTATATCGTTGGAAAATAGTGCATGACATAGTAAATGGTGACATCGCTGACCCTTTAACAAATGTCTACAATATGGATATATAAAAAACTAAAAAAATAATGTATTCAATTATAGAAAAATTATTTTGGCTTCATTGTAAATTTGAAATTTGTGGCAAAAAGTGCTATAATTAACATAATCACTTTTAAAAAGAAAGGTTGTAAGACATCATGAGTTATGCAAAACGGATTAAGCTTGTTAGAAGAATGCTCTTAGTGGCATTGGTTTGCTTCATTATTTCTGGACGGTACATCGCAAAGGCGATGACTATGGATGTAGATACTTCAATCACCAGCAATACAGAGCAAAAAACTACAAGTGACTCGGTGCCAGAAATGACCAAAAGGACTTTCCCAGAGACGACTGCAGAAAGCGTAAACATAACTTATGCTACATCAGATGTAACAGGAGAGAATGTTTATGTAGAGCAAGAGTCAGAGGCAGTGGAAACTTCGGAAGATATTTCCACAAATGAGACTTTAAAAGTAGACAGCGATGAACAAACAGCATCTGAAAATGGTCAAAATGAAGGTACAATCTTCGAAGGCTATGGTGGTTATACAGCAGAAGATATCAGCTTACTCACTCGCATAACATATGCAGAAGCTGGTATATGCGGTGAAGAAGCTCGCCAAGCGGTAGCTGCCACAGTGTTGGCTAGAAGCAAAGAGTGGGGGAAGACAATTGAAGAAACAATTTTTGCAGAAGACCAATTTACCCCAGCAATTGGTGGTCAAATCTATCGGATTACAAAAGATGAGCAAGTGGTTGTAACCGATGAAATGGCTGCTGAGTGCCTAAGTGCAGTGCACAAGGCAATTGACGAGGGCGCTGGATCGTATGTTACAGGAATGCTTGGAGGTGAGCCACTTTACTTCTTTGCACCTGAGGCAGTAAGCGAAGAAGAGCTTGCAGCAAGGGCAAGTGTTCCAGCAATGTGCCAAATCGATGGCACGGCATTCTACAGAGAAAGAGGATAATTCCCACCTTTCGAAACGAGCTGTCAGTATGTAAGAGTACTGCCAGCTCGTTTTTTGGCAAATTTAATAAAAACCCTTGACAAACAGCCTTTTAGTTTGTATAATATATAAGTGACTTAAGAAAGAGAAAATAATATAGATAAATACGCATAAGGAGGGATAAAAATGGCACAACCAAAAAGAAGATGGTCAAAAGCTAGAACTCATACAAAAAGATCTACATGGAAATTAGAAAACAAAAATTTAGTTGAATGCCCACATTGCCACGAATTAATAATGCAACACAGAGTATGCCCAAGTTGTGGTTACTACGATGGAGTTGAAATAATTTCTAAAAAAGCTAACTAATTAAGATTTTAAGAAAGAGGTGAACTTAAATGAAGACAGGAATACACCCAGAATACCAAGAAGCAACAATAACATGTGCTTGCGGAAATGTAATGAAAACAAATTCAACAAAAAAAGATTTAAAAGTTGATGTTTGCTCAAAATGTCATCCATTTTGGACAGGTAATTTAAGAAAAGAAACAACTGGTGGTAAAGCAGATAAATTTAAAAAGAAATATGGTTTGGCATAATTTAGTTTATGTTATTTGCAAATAACATACGTTAAATTTATAAATTATAAAAGGTTATTAAATGTCTAGACGTAAAGTATAAAACTCTGTAACTAAAATGTTGCAGAGTTTTTGTTTTTGTGGTAAAATGTATTCACGTTTTAATGTGCTAAATTTGGAAGGAATAGACAAAATGAAAATTATAGAAATGCAAGATACTTATATAAATAAAATAAAGAAAATTAATAAAAATGGCAAATATACAGTACTTACTATGGGGTGCCAGCTAAATGAAAATGATTCTGAAAAAATATCTGGTATGCTTGAGGCTTCAGGTTATACAAAAACAGATGACTTATCACAAGCAAATGTTATAGTTTTTAATACTTGTTGTGTCAGAGAAAATGCAGAAGACAGATTGTTTGGAAAGCTTGGCGAAGTAAAGAAGTACAAAGAAAACAATGGAACTATTATAGCAATTGGTGGCTGTATGATGCAGGAAAAGCATATAGTAAATAAGCTTAAACAAAGTTATCCATTTGTAGATATTGTATTTGGTCCACACACTATGCAGGACTTTCCAAAAGATTTATATGCTAGTATAGTAGAAAATAAAAAGATTGAGGACATATTGGACATAGATGGCAATATTATTGAAGGCATGCCAATTATAAGAGATGACAGTATAAAAGCATCAGTGGCAATAATGAATGGATGCAATAATTTTTGTACATATTGTATTGTCCCATATGTAAGAGGTAGAGAACGTAGTAGAAATCCTCAAGCTATATATGTTGAATGTTTAGATTTAGCTAAGAATGGCTACAAAGAAATAACTTTACTAGGTCAGAATGTTAATTCTTACTTAGTTAGTGAAAGAAAGCAAAACAAAAATTTAAACCTTACAGTTAAAAAAGAAAATGGTGAAGAAGTAGAAGTAAATTCGTTTGCTAAATTATTAAGACTAATTAACACAATAGATGGTATAGAAAGAATTAGGTTTATATCACCACACCCAAAAGATTTTACAGATGATGTAATAGATAGCATAAGGGATTGTGACAAAGTTTGCAATTTAATTCATTTGCCACTACAATCAGGAAGTACAAATGTATTAAAAGCCATGAACCGCAAATATACAAAAGAGCAATACTTAAATCTAGTAGAAAAAATTAAAGCAAAAATACCAAATATACAATTTTCTACAGATATTATAGTAGGATTTCCGGGAGAAACAGAGGAAGACTTTGAAGATACTTTAGATGTAGTAAAAAAAGTAGGATATGAGCAGATATTTATGTTTATATACTCAAGAAGAGTTGGCACAGTTGCTGATAAAATGGAAAATCAAATTGATGAAAAAGTAAAACACGAAAGATTCAATAGGCTAAAATCTTTAGCAGAAAAAATAATAGAAGAAGGCAATAAAAAATATGTAGGAACAGTTCAAAAGGTTTTAGTTGAAGGAAAAAGCAAAACGAATGACAAAATATACACAGGAAGAACTGAAACAAATAAGGTAGTAAATTTTGAAGGAAATGACGACCTAGTAGGAAAAGTAATACCACTTAAAATAGCTTCAGAACATATGTGGTATTTGAAGGGTGAATATGAAAACTGATAAAAATTCACACAGGTGCAAATGTGTATATTTACAAAATGCATTATTATAATAAAAACAAGATTCGGAGGAAAAAGTCGTGTCAGAAATAATTGAAAAAGAAGAAAGAAACCAAGAAATATTTGAAGATCAAATACAAATTGCTACTCAAGAAGTAGCAAAAACAAATAGCATTCAAGAAAAAACGCAAACTCAAAATAAAGAGGCATTGAAACCTCAAATAGAAGAAACAATAAAAGAATTAAATGAGGATAAAAGCAATTTATCTCAAGATGGAGAGGAAATAAATGGAATTGATTTAAAAAAAGTTTCACCAATGATGCAACACTATTTGCGAACTAAAAAAAAATACAAAGACTGTGTACTTTTTTATAGATTAGGCGATTTTTATGAAATGTTTTTTGATGATGCAATAAATGTA
>CAMMLF010000153.1 GCA_946497585.1 uncultured Clostridium sp. | reverse complement strand
GGATATGCTCGTAATTTTTTACTACCAAAAAAACTAGCAGTAGAAGCAAATAATCAAAACTTAGCAAAACTTAAATCAAAACAAGAATCAAATGAGCATAAAAAAATGACAGAAAAACAAGAAGCAGAAGACCTAGCCAAAAAACTAGAAAAAATAATATTAAAAATACAAGTAAAAGCCGGAGAAAATGGAAAAATATTTGGTGGAGTTACAGCTAAGGAAATAGCAGATCAGCTACAAAGCCAGCATAATTTTAAAGTAGATAAAAAGAAAATAGACTTAAAAGAAACAATAAAACAAACAGGCATGTTCAACATAGATTTAAAATTATATGAAGGGGTTAATGCTAAATTAAAAATACATATAATAGGTGGATAATTTATATCGGGTCGCTAAAAGCTCCAGAATATATATTGAAACATTTATAAAAATGAAATTGTAAAATTTAGCATTGGAGGAAAGTAATGGAATTAGGAAAAGTACCACCACACGATGATGAGGCAGAACAAGCTGTTATTGGAAGTATGATGACAGATAAAGATGCAGTAATATCAGCAATAGAAGTTTTAAAACCAGAAGACTTTTATAGAGAAGACAACAAAACAATATATAATGCAATAATGAACCTATATGCTAAAGCTGAACCAATAGATATTATCACATTAAAAGATGAACTAACATCACTAGGCAAATTAGAGCCAGTTGGAGGACTAGAATATTTAGCAACACTTCCAGATAAAGTTCCAACAACAGCAAACGTAGACAAATATATAAAAATAGTAGAAGAAAAATCAATACTTCGTAGCTTAATAAAAACAGCAAATGAGTTAATAGAAATTGGATATGACCAAAATGAAGAAGTAGAAATACTTATGGACAATGCAGAAAAGAAAATATTTGACTTAATGCAAAGAAAATCACAAAAAGGTTATAGTTCAATTAGAGATATATTAGTAGACTCATTTACAGAATTAGAACAACTATATAATCAAAAACAACACATAACAGGTGTCGCATCAGGATTTATAGACTTAGATAATAAAACAGCAGGCTTCCACAATTCAGATTTAGTGCTAATTGCAGCTAGACCTGCTATGGGAAAAACAGCATTTGCTTTAAATATTGCAACATATGCAGCAGTAAGTGCAAATACACCAGTAGTAGTATTCAGCTTAGAGATGTCAAAAGAACAATGTGCAAACAGAATTCTATGTTCACAAGCAATGGTAGATAGCGAAAAAGTTGCAAAAGGCGATATAACTGATGAAGACTGGTCAAAACTAGCAATTGCTTCAGGAGAACTTTCAGAATCAGCAGGAATATTTATAGATGATAGCGCAGGTATAAATATAGCAGAAATAAGAGCAAAATGCAGAAAGCTAAAACTCGAAAAAAATATAGGCATGGTTGTAATAGACTATTTACAACTTATTCAGGGAAGCGGAAATACAAAAAGTAGAGAGCAAGAAATAGCTGAAATAAGTAGGTCTTTAAAAATTTTAGCAAAAGAAATAAATGTACCGGTTTTGGCACTTTCACAGCTATCTCGTGCACCAGAAGCAAGACCTGACCATAGACCTATGCTTCAGGACTTACGTGAATCTGGTTCAATAGAGCAGGATGCCGATATAGTAATGTTTCTTTATAGAGATGATTATTATAACCCAGAAACAGAAGCTAAAAATATAGCAGAAGTTATAATAGCAAAACATAGAGCTGGACCAACAGGAACAGTAGAGCTACTATGGATGCCAAGTTATACGAAGTTTGCGAATAAATATAAAGGGTAGGTATTTTTGAGGACATTTCCAAAAACAGATATGCATATAAACTAGTTACAATATACATTCTTCCACAGTTCACTTCGCGATTCGCTTCGCTCAGCGCTCGCCCGTTGCACTCAGCTTAAAAAGAAAGCAAGACATATGGCGCGCTTAAAGAAAGCTTTAAGTCGCTTAAGAGCTTCGTCCACTGAACTGTTTCAGAACATATATTGTAACTATATATATATTGAGAATGTTTTTGAAACTATCCGCAAAATAAATAAGAGAGGATAATTAATGGCTAAAAGACTAGATAAGTTAGAACAAAACTTTTTAGACACAATCAAAGAAAATAATTTAATAAACAAAGGTGATGTAATAGTTGTTGGGGTATCAGGAGGCCCTGACTCTATTACTCTTTTAACCTGCTTAAATAAATATAAAGATTACTTTGAAATAAAACTAATTTGTGCGCACATTAATCATTTAATTCGAAAAGATTCCACAGAAGATGAACAATATGTGGAAAATGTATGCGAAAAAATGGGTATAAAGTGCTATGTAAAAAGAGCTGAAGTGGGAAAAATAGCAAAAGAACAAAAAAAGGGGGCAGAAGAAGTTGGAAGAAAAATAAGATACGATTTCTTTGATGAAATAGCAAAACAAGAAAATGCTAATAAAATAGCAATTGCACATAATATGAATGACAATGCAGAAACAATGCTTTTGAATATTATAAGAGGCTCTGGTATGCAAGGCTTAGAAGGTATACAAGCAGAAGAATATGGTAAATATATTAGACCTTTAATAAATTGCTCAAGAGAAGATATAGAAGAATATTGCGCAAAATATAATTTACAGCCTAGAATAGATAGCACAAATAAAGAAAATATATATAGAAGAAATATCATTCGTAACAAACTTTTACCAGAAATAAAAGAACTAAATCCTAACATAGTGCAAAGTCTAAGTAACCTATCTAAAATAGTAAAAGTACAAAATATGCACATAAAAAATGAAGTGGAAAATATATATAATAGAATAGCAACAGAAACTCCTAATGTAAATAATTCAAAAGAAGAATGCAACGGTGCAATAAACAAAACCAATAATAGTGAGAGTTCTTTGCAAAAAACAAAAAGTAGAGTAGGTAATGAAACCTTAGGGAAAATAGAATTAGACCTATCTGAGTTCCAAAAATTAGACCAAAGTTTAAAGCAGAACTTAATTATATATACAATAAATAAAGCGCTAGGAAGTGCTAGAAATATAGAAAAAACAAATATAGATGACATAATTAAAATGTGTGGACGAAACGTCGGAAATAAATATATGTATCCAAATAAAAATTTAAAAATTTTAATAAAAAATAAAAAAATAATTTTTATGCCCTTACCATAAAGTTCCGTAAGCAAAACTTAGTTGTATCAACACTTATAAGGAAAAAACTTTCAAAAAAAGTATTGCATAAACAAAACTAATGTGTTAGTCTACAATAAGACAATAAATATATAAATAGCATTACATATAAATTTAGTAATGCAAATGATTTTAATTAAAACAAAAATTTAATTATTCAAAGGGAGGAAACAGCTTTGAGAAACAGTATAAAAACATTAGCAGCTTGGCTAGTAATAGGTATAATACTATTATTTATAATACCAGCAATTTTAAATGGAACAAACAATGAGCTTACATATTCAGAATTACTTTCTAGAATAGAAGCGGGAGATGTTACAGATATTGAAATAGCATATGGTGGAGAGTCTGCAAGAATAAAACTAAAAAATGACTCTAATATAAAAAATGTCAATATTCCAAGTGTAGACAATTTAATGGAAAACTTAAATACTTCAATGACAGCCAATACAATTAATGTAACAGAGGCAGATAAATCATTTTGGCTAATTGTTTCAGACTTGCTACTTCCAATATCATCAATAGTACTTCTTGTACTAATGTTTATGCTATTCATAGGTGGTCCTCAATCACAAAATAAAGGATCAATGCCATTTGGAAAAAGTAAAGCTAGAATGCTTACAGCAAACGATAGAAACAAAGTAACCTTTAAAGATGTTGCAGGAATAGATGAAGAAAAAGAAGAATTACAAGAAATAGTAGACTTTTTAAAAAATCCAAAAAAATATACAGATATGGGAGCTAGAATACCAAAAGGAGTACTTTTAGTAGGTCAACCGGGTACTGGTAAAACTCTTCTTGCAAAAGCAGTAGCAGGAGAAGCAGGAGTTCCATTCTTTATAATAAGTGGTTCAGACTTCGTAGAAATGTTTGTTGGTGTTGGTGCATCA
>CAMMLF010000152.1 GCA_946497585.1 uncultured Clostridium sp. | reverse complement strand
GTACATATCTACTTGTGTTTTTTTGTTTTTATACTTACTTTGCATTTGTCATATCATCTCCGTTCTAACATTTCTAAATCTTCTGTTAAGTACTTGTATGTGTACTTTGGATTATTTTTTCGCTTTTCTAATTCTTGTAGATTTTTTAAAGCAATTATTATGTCTTTCTCTATAAATTTGTTTTTATATTTATCTATAAAACTATCTTTTAATGAATGTATTACATCTATTTCATTTTTTATTTGTCGTCTTTCTGCTCTTATATTTTTTAGTAATCCAACTATTTTGCATCTCTCTACAGCATTTAAATTATGATTTTCTATATAGTGCAATATTTCATCTTGTTTACTATCTACAATGCTTTGCTCTTTGCTTAATTCTTCTTGTCTTTTGTCTATGTCTTGAAATAGATGTAATATCATTTTTAAAACGTCTGATACTTGTAACTCTTCTATCACTTTTTCTTTTGCTCCTTTCATATAATTGCATCAAAAGTAACTTGTCCATCTTCCATAATTCCATTTAAAATATCCTCACTTATCATTTTTTCTTTTGCTAAATTATAAAAATTCTTCTTAATTTCAAAGCCATAACAATTTCTTTTAAGTTCTGCACAAGCTCTTAATGTCGTTCCACTACCAGCAACTGGATCTATAACTACGTCTCCCTCGTCTGTAAATATCTCTATTAGTTCTTTTAATAGTCCTACTGGTTTTTGTGTTGGGTGTATCTTTGGATATAGGTTTTTATTTTCTCTTTTCCATTCAAACCAGTTAAATATCATATGTCCACCGTTATTAAATTTTGGTAACTTATCTCTATATAGTACAACTGCATATTCTGTAGCTCCTACAATTTTCATATTTGCTTTTAATACCTGTGCCGAATAATTTTTTATAAAAACTAATGGATAGCTTTTTACTAAACCATGTTTTTTCCCTTGGTCTATTACCATTGGTATTTGTTCAAATGCACAAAATACTATCATAGCAGGTGCTTGTCCTTTTTCTTTTGGCTCCTTTTTTAAATATCTAGTACAAAAATCAAAGAAATTATTTATCTTAAATTCATTATCTGTGTCAAAAAAACTTTTTCCAGCTAGTTTACTTTCTCCATTTTTATTGTTTCCGCCTTCATACCACATAGGGTTACTTGCATAAGCATTATTTCCTAAATTGTATGGTATATCAGCTATAATTAATTGTGCATGTGGTATTCCATATCTTTTAGCATTCTCAAAATGATCATTATATAATTCTATTTTTACTTTATTTTTCACTTACTTTTAGTGCCTCCTTCCATCTTTCTTGCCAGTCTGGTCTACTTGGCATAAATCCGTCTACATCTCTGCTTTGGTGTATAGTCTTCTTCTGCTTGTCCAGGACATCCAATACACCAAAAGCAAAGATATTTATTATCTATTTGTTTCATTTAGTAACTCCTTATTATCGTATATATTGCCGTATTACTTCTGTCATTTTTGGTTGTATTAGTTTGAGTGTAGTCCTTGTTGAGCTTCCATAATGCATACCTGCGTAAAAACAGCCTTTATCAAATTTCACTATCTCTGTCTCAAATGATGAATATCTTCTGACTTTTACTATATCTCCCTCGTATATTTCTTTTCCGTTTTTATCGTGTAGGCCTGTAAATTGTCCTACTGTTTCTGGTATTACATCTTCAGTCATATAACAAGGAATATAATAATCTAGTTCATCATAATCCACATATTTTATTAACTCTATTTCATCAGTTTCATAGCAATTTCTCTTCACTTTAACTATTCCTGTTCCGTAAACCCATTTGTCTTTATCTTTTAATTTAGCCCTAAATTTATACTCTCTCATACTTACCTCCTTATTCGGTATTTCCGAATTTACTCTATATTTGGAATATGTTGCATATTCTCAGCAATCATCTTTTCCTCTTCTGTAGCTTTTCTGTATACTGCAACGTTTTTCTTTGTTACATAATCCACTTTTGTTCCACATTCGACTAGTTCATTATATTCATTTACTAATTCTGTCAAACGTGGTCTTACGTGGTTCATATCAAAGTATTTTGAATAACTTCTTTTATTCATTTCATTTTCTATTTCTCTAGCTGTCATTTCTCTATTGCCTATAATTTCTAGTATTTGCATATACTTTGTTAGCCTCTTCGGTTTTATATCTTCAAAACTCATTTGTCTTGTTTCTATCATTTGTTATCACTCCTCCTCTATCTCTAGTATTTGTTTTATTAATAACTGTTGTTCTTTTAAATCTCTTAGCATTAACATATCACTTGTTGCGGGTATCATCTCTTCTTTTTCTAGCTCTTCTATAGCATTTCTTTTGTATAGTTCTATTAATTTGTTTATGTCTTCTAGTCTTAGTTTTAAGCTATCTTTTATTCTCATTTACCTTTCCTACTCTACTTGTTTTTGCCATACTCTTTTTTCTCTAGCTCTGTTGTATTTCTTTTCCAACTCAGCTGGCACTATAATTGCGCTTGCTACAGTAAATCGTGTATCTAGCTCATCTACTAACTCTACTTTGCACTCTACTGACTGCTTGTACTTCTGAAACAACTCGTTCATTTGTCTTTGTACTTCTTTAGATTGTTTGTTAAACCAAGCGTGATTTTCTGCACTAAGCAATGCACCATTCTCCACTGTTGCTTTGCCACCACTCTGGCATTCTAATATATGATGATATGTGAGCTGTTTCATTCTCTTATATTGTCCTTTGCTCGTATATTTGCGTGGCTCTGTATCTTTTCTTAAATGCAATTTCTCTATAAAACATTCTGCTCCATATAATCTTATTAGCTTTTCTTTAGCCTGTTTATTACTCATAAATTACTCCTTTATAAACCTATTTCTGCTAAAGTTGGTAAGTTGTATTTATTTATCTGCCTTTGCTTTTCTGCATTTTGGCAAGTGCATAAAGCTATGTATTCGTATTTTAATACTCTATTTCCGTCATTTTTTTGCCTAAAATACTTTATAAATCCCTCTCCGTTGCATTTATTGCATTTTACAAACTCTATATCTTTATTAGATTGTGTCTTTATTGTGCTTGTATCTGCACTTGTCAAATCTGCTATTTTCGGCAAATACTTGCAATTACGAATACAGTAACTTACTGCCTTTGTATACTTCTCTAAGCTCCACTCTTTTAGCATGTTGTACATTTCTTTTAATTGCTCTGTTTTGTACTCTTTGTCAAAATATTTTTCTAGTCTACTTGTAGCTTGTACAAATTCTGCATTTGTCATTTTATCCACCCTCTAACTCTTTTAATTTTCTAGCCATTCGCTCTTCTTCTGTTTCTTCCTTAACTGTACTTTGGCTTTTAAACTCTAAATCATTTGCTTTTATTTTTTCTAAAGTGTCTAATCCATCTTCTATCCAGTTGTTTAAAGTTCCTCTTGCGTAGTCCCATTTTTTCTGTTTTCTAGCCGTTCGGACTAAAGCCTCTTTGATTACTTCAAGAGGAAATGTATCTAAATAGCTTATTGCTTCTTGTATTACCGTTAGGTTTGTACTTCCTAAAGTCTCAATAATGATTTTTTGAAGTTCTTCCACATCACTGTTACTTAGTAAGTTAGTATCTATATCATTTTCATTATCATTTACTGTATCTGTTACTGTTACATTATCAGTTATTTTTGTTATTCCGTGTTATATCATTTTTAACACTGTTATCTTTGTTATCGTTTGTTATAACATTGTTATTATTGTTAGTTTTCCACCTATTAGCCATACCTTTTTTCCCAGCTTCACTTCTCTTTTGCTTCTCTTCTTTCCACTTTTCATTGTCTCTGTCCAATTGTTGTTTAATAAAAGAGAAAGCCATTTTTGTCATTCCATCTAATTTCGCTATCTCGCCTGTCTTTTCATATTTAATTATTGCTTTTATTAATTGTCCTGCTTGTTCATCTGTAAGCAATTCAAATTGTTCTTGATAATCTAAGTATATTAAGAAACTGTTTTTGTCCATTGCTTTCTCCTTTCGTATAAAGGGCTAGTTTGTGCCTAGCCCTTGTTGTTTAATCTTCTTTTACTACTTTAATTGGATAACCTAATTCTTTCTCTATTTCTGCTATTGTCATTTCTTTTACTTGTTTATCTTCTT
>CAMMLF010000151.1 GCA_946497585.1 uncultured Clostridium sp. | reverse complement strand
ATTTGTAAAATTGGCGCACGAACAAAGACGCGGGCGATGTAAATTTAAAAGTAGAGCAAAGTTAAAGAAGCCCGCTTTTGTTCTTCACGTTCTACTCTTCATTGTTTTTGGTAAATTGAATTTTCAATTTATTTCGCTTTCTACATTTTTACTTTCTACATTTCATTTTCTATATTAAGAAGTCTGTTATATTTGCACACTCTATCTGTCCTACAAGGTGCTCCTGTTTTTATTTGCCCAGCGTTTAAAGCTACTGCCAAATCAGCTATAAAAGTATCTTCTGTTTCACCAGACCTATGAGAAATAACTGTATTATATCCATTCTCTTTTGCTAAATTTATAGTTTCTAGTGTTTCTGTTAAGGTTCCAATTTGATTTGGTTTAATTAAAATAGCATTTGCGACTTTTTCATCTATTCCATTTTGCAATCTTTTTGGGTTTGTAACAAATAAATCATCTCCAACCAACTGTATTTTATCTCCAATTCTTTTTGTAAGTTCCTTCCATGACTTCCAATCTTCTTCTGCTAATCCATCTTCAATTGACATTATTGGATATTTACTTGCTAGCTCTACTATATAGTCTATCATTTCAGCTTTTGTTTTATATATACCGGTTTTCCAAAAATAATAACCCTCTTTGTTTATCTTTTTAGCTGCTTCGTGCATTTCTGTGCTAGCTATGTCTAACGCTAATTTAAAATCTTTCCCATCTTTAAATCCTGCTTTTCCTATTGCTTCTAAAATTAGTTCAATAGCCTCCTCATCATTTTCCAAATCAGGTGCAAACCCGCCTTCATCTCCAACTGATGTAGCTAATCCCTTCTTTTTTAGTACTTCTTTAAGCACTTTGTAAACTTCTACGCACATTTGAATCATTTCTTTAAAACTATCTGCCCCAACTGGTACAATCATAAATTCTTGTATATTTAAATTATTATTTGCATGTTTTCCGCCATTTAATATATTCATCATAGGAAGTGGCATTTTATATGAGTTTATTCCTCCTATATATTGATATAACGGCATCTTTAAACTATTAGCTCCTGCTCTTGCAATTGCTAAAGATACACCTAGAATAGCATTTGCACCAAGTTTTGATTTATTAGGAGTTCCATCCAATTTTATCATTTGGTCATCAATATATTTTTGATCAAATACATTTTCTCCAATTATTGTTTTTGCTATTCTTTTATTAACATTTTCCACAGCCTTACTAACGCCAAGACCATTGTAATTTTGCATATCACCATCTCTTAATTCAACCGCTTCAAAACTACCAGTAGAAGCTCCAGATGGAACCATAGCTACACCTTCTTCTCCACTTTCTAATGTAACCTTAACCTGTACTGTAGGATTTCCTCTTGAATCCAAAATTTGCATTCCTTCTACATTTTCAATATAATCTGAATACATATTATCTCCTCCTCAAAAAGTTTTCTTTCTAAAATAATGTTTGTTTTGAACATTATACATTCTCACAAAATTAGAAATATGTTATACAGATTATTGCCACATTAAAAGAATTTATACTTTTAATAGCTAATTTATCTTCTATCATCTTCATCATCTATGTCAATTCCAGTATGTTTAGTATAATATAATTGATTTTGGGTCTGTTTTTTTCTTAACTCATTTTGGTATCTTTCCTCTAATTCCTTGCATTCATCAGACATTTTAACCCAAGGAATATCTGGGTCATTTTCTCTATATATAAGATCTAAATCATCATACACAATATCTCCCTTTTTTAAAGGTGAACCTTTTTCCTCTCCTTCAAGACCAACAGAATCAGGACTAATCTCAACTCTTTTGCCTCTCCAAGTTGTAACATTATCTGATAAAAGTTTACATAGATTTTCCCATTTTATATCCAATAAAATAATACCATCTTTTCTACAATCTTTATAAACCTCATACAATTTATCATCTGTTTTTTCTTCACTTGAAAAATATGTATCACCTAGTGGAAATAATTGAAAACTACTAAAAACAGTGCCCTCTTCTAATGTATAATTTGCTCTTATAAGTGGTTGCAATAGTCTTCTATGATTAGGTATTTTATACTTATGTAGTTCACTACCTATTTTTAGCACTTTATCTCCAATTTGATAAACCTGAGAAAAAACGCCTTCATCAAGATATCTTATATCAGTATAATCTGTATGAGTTTCATCTAAAGTTTCCCTTATTACATAATTTAAAGTTTTAGCATAAATATTCTTTTCTTTATCACTTACTTTTTGTTTAAAATCAGGTATTACAGTTCCTCTAGAATTCTCTATTCTTTGTTTCTCTAAATATTGAAATATTAATGCTTTTTCAAAGTAATTATTTCCATCTCTAAGCTTCTCATTTAGTAACCTATCTATATCTTCATTTCTACCTTTAACCGATGCAAAAATATTCCAAAAATTTTCTATATTTTCATCTGATATTATTTCATTAATATTTTCTATAATTACACTTGGACTAAATTCAGTTAATGTTCCTAAAAATTTGTACAAGTCATAAGCAGGTATAATAGAAACTAGTCCTGTAAAATTTTTCGAAATATACTCTTCGTAATCTGGATCATATACAGCTTCTTTTACTAAAAATTCTGCCACCAAATATCTATCACAATATTCTATAACTTCATCAAAATGCTCTAAAATAATCTCTTTATCTGTTTTTCCCTCTGTATTAATATCTACAAAATATTTAAGTTCATCAACTATTGATTCTATCTGTGCTTCATCCATAACATATATCATTCCTTTCCTGCTTTTCTTAAAAGTCATACATTTTATTTTTCAACTTCCAATGAAATACGGCCTTTTTTAGTAGTGCCTATAATCTTATTAATTTTAAATCTGCCTTTTCCTCTAATTGTAATAAAATCTCCTTCACTTACATTTTTAGAAGATCTTATTTCTTCTTTAAAATTCACAAAAACTCTCTCCGCTTCTAATAACTTATTTGCATCATTTCTTGAACATCTTGCAAGTTCTCCTACTATACAATCTAATCTCATAGATGGCACATTTATTTTTATAACTTGCTTTTCTGGTTTTATATAAATAAGTTCTTCTATGCTTTTAATTTCTATATTTGATTTTTGAAACCTTGTGAGTCCTTTTAAATTGTTTTGCAAATACTCTGCTAAATCCTTTTTAACAATAATATCTGCACCATCATATCTTACAATTATATCCCCTATCTTTTCTCTTTTGATACCTAATTTCATTAATCCACCTAAATAAATTCTGTGTTCATACTGCCCTAATAGATTATTTGGCAAGGTTATTCTAATAATAGCAAGAAAATTATTTATTTCTTCTTGTTTTATAAACTCAAGATTATTTGAAAAAACTACTATATTTCTTTCTGCATCTTCATAGCCACCCCAAAATTTATAATTATTGCTTTTTCTTAATTCTAGCATTTCTTTTACAATTGCTTGTTCTCTTAAGTCTAAAAAGTCTGTTGTTTCTATTCTATTTCTATTTTCAGCAAAGTTTAGTTTATCTAATACTTTTGCTATTAAAATTTTATCTTCGTCTTTTTGCTGTTTTGTAAGTTCTAATTGTTTATCCATTTGGTCTCCTTTAAAAATTTCATTTTTCGAAAATTCGTCAAGAATATTAAAAAAATAATTGACATATACTATAAAAAGTAGTATACTATATTTAGCTTAATTAAGTAAAAAATATTCATTTACTGTTCAATAGAAACTAAATGTGCGACAGCATTTAGTTTCTTTTTGTATGCAATATAATTTTTTATATATTATAAAAAAGACAATGCATAAGAGCGACAGTTTGCATTGTCTTTTTCGACCATATTTTAGGTCTCATCATGTTCATCAGCATTTGGTTCTTCTAAGTCTTTAAAATTTTCAAGATAACCTTGACTGCAGTCTTTTTCTTTTTGTAAAAGTAATTCTACCAAACGCCATACTAAGTCAGCATTATTCATTTACTGTTCCTCCTTTCCTAAAGATTTCCTTTGAAAAGGATGTTTATATTATAGCTTAGTATTGACGATTTTTCAACAGCATTACAAAAATATTCTATTTTTTTAACAATTACTTTTTGGTTGGGGTACTAAGATTCGAACTTAGGAATGTCGGAGTCAGAGTCCGATGCC
>CAMMLF010000150.1 GCA_946497585.1 uncultured Clostridium sp. | reverse complement strand
TATAATTTATTTCTCCACTGTTATTAAGCTCAACAGGAATGATTTCTGATTTTCCTGTTTGCAAGTTTTTATCCATCATTTTTATTACATTTATGTCTGCTAAAACTAAGCCATTCATTTTATAGTTCTTTTTAATAATTTGCTCTATTTCTTCTTTAGACATTTCCTTTTTTGCGCTTGCTAGTTTTGGCTCTATTAAAGAAAAGTACAATGCTCCTGCTGGCTCGGCTTCTTCTTTTTGAGTTATTGCATCTACATATGTAAGTAATTGTAGTTGTAAGCCCGCAATTACTTTATTTAGCTCAATATCTTTAGTAGAAGATTTATAATCTATTATTCTTATATATTTTCCATTTGGTGCTTTTGCTATATCTATTCTATCTATTTTTCCTGTTATAGAAACTCTTTTTCCATCATCAAGTGTCATTTCTATTGGTGGATAAGTATTATTTCCAAACTCAAGCTCAGTCTGCATTACATCAAACTCGCTATTTTTTAAACTCTGCACTATGTATTTCATTGAGTAGAATATAACTTTTTTTAATCTTCTTACTAAATTTCTATATTTAGCAGTTGCTGTAAATATGTAATTTCTAGGCAAAGATAATTTTTCTTCTATTATTTTGTCTAATATTTGCTTTAATTCTTCATCTGAAATTTCTTTTATATTTTCATTTTCTTTGAAAAATGTATCAACTACATCGTGCATAAATGAGCCTGTGTCTACTGGCTTTATATCCATTTTTTCTTTTGAAGATAGCTTCAGTCCATATTTTAAATAATATGAGAATTCACATGATTTGTATTGTTCTAGCCTTGATACTGTTGTGTGCAATGTGTCTCCATATAGTTTTTGTACATTGTGGCTACTTATTTTTTCTGGAAGGTTTGTGTATTCTAAGCCTTCTAATGCTTTTTCTAATCTATATGAATACTTTGGATTATTTTTATACCACTGGTAAACCTCATACCAACTTCCATTCATATTATTTATGTGTGAAAGAAGCTCTGAAAAAGTAACTTCTTTTGTGTAAATGTTCATTTCAGTTTCTTGCGCTTTATCAATGCCATCAGCTTGCATATGGTTTTCATCTTTTTGCTCTTTACTGCCTCTTGCATTTTCTTTTGCTTCATTTGAGTTCATATCTTCTATATAGCTACTTTCCTTCAACTTAGGAAATATCTTTCTTATCTTTGAAATAACTGTAGATTTTCTAAGTGGTTTATCATCTACATCACTAGCAGGATATGAAATGTACAATTTTTCTTCTGCAGTTGAAAATGCTTTATATATGTTAAAGTTTTCTTCATACATTTTCTCTATCGTACCTTTTGCAAGTTCTATACCTTCTTCTTTTAGATTTTCTCTATCTCTATCATTGAAAAATCCTTCTGAGCTTGGCACGCTTGGAAATACTCCGTCATTTACCCCTATAATAAATATTGCTCTTACTTTATGAGTTTTAGACCTATTTACATCTCCTACTGTAACTTTGTCCTGTGTCTGAGGTATTTGACCTATTTCTTTAACTTGCAAACCTGTTTTTAGTAGTTTTGCATATGTATCAAATGACATTTTTACATCTTTGAACAAATCTGCTATTTCATCTATTACATCAATAACGGCATTGTAGCTGTCAACATTGATTATAGGCTCATCTGTAAATGGTTTCTTAGATGTTTGATTTTCTGCTACCTGGCTAATATTGTTTTTATTATTTTCACTAGTATTTTTAACTATGAACTTATATAATTCTTCACTTATTTTATCTGCTGAATTTTTTGAGCTTAGATTTTTCCTAAACTCTAAAAGTGGAGTAATTACTTCTTTTTGCTCTGCTTCAAATGTATCTTCTTCGCCAAAATTCCATGGCTTTTCATACCATTTGCTTCCTTTTATATTCCACTTTATGCAGTAGTTTTCTAATTCATACAACCTATCTATTTTTACTATTCCTGATTTCAAATAATTAAATACCGCTTCATATGACCAGTTCTTTGCAAATATATCTAATATTGCTAAAACATATTTTACAAATATATCACTTGTAATATCCTTTTTTTCATCTATGAAAACTGGTATTTCATACTCACTAAAAATAGCTTTGCACAAACTTGAATAGTCTTCTAAATTTTTTGTTATTACTCCTATATCTCTATATCTGTAGCCTTCTTTTCTTACTAGTTTTGAAATTTCTCTTGCAACATTTTCTATTTCTTCATATTGATTTTTGGCTATTGTAAGCTTTATGTTTTCTACCTCTTTATTGTATGGCTTATATGGTAAATCAAAAATATTTTTTTCTAAGTGTTTCAATTCTTCATTTTTAAATCTATATGAACTTTCTAGGTGTATTTCATTCTTTATATCTGCTATTTGTTTTAGAGTTTGAACAGTTTGTTTGTTATCATAAAAAATATCTGCCTCTGGGCTTTTAATAACCCTTAAGTCATCTGTACATACTGTTACATATATGTCTTTAGCAATTCTGTCTAAGACTTGTATAACATTGTATTCTTGCTTAGTAAATCCTGCAAACTCATCTATATAAAATAGGCAATTGTCAAATAAATGGCTACTTTCTATATTTTGCTCCAATAGTTTTAGCAAATCATTTTCGTCAATATAATTATCTTTGAGCCTATCCTCAAACATGGAATATATTGTGTACATATCTTTTATTTTTAATTTTAAATATGTATCTTTTGTGTTGTCCATTTTTTCTTTTAACATTGATGCTGTTATGCCATGTTTTTTGAACTCAGTTATTTGAGTTAATATTAAATCTATATTTTCTAGGTTTTTGCCTAGAAAGTTAAGCTCTTTTTGAGCTTCATCTAAAAGTGATGAAACAACCATGGCTTTTCCAGATTTACCTATGTTTTTTAGGTTACCGCCAAAAGTTTCCTGCAACACTCTGTATGCCATTCTTTCAAAAGATAATACTTCTACTTTTGTTGTAGCACCTTCATCTAAAGTTTCTAAAAGCTTTTTTTCTGCTGTGAAAGAAAATTGCTCTGGTGTTATTATGTATGTTTTAGGCGCTGTTTCTTGTTCACTTTTGATTTTATTATATATATATTCACTTTTTCCACTACCGCTTCTACCATAAATAATGTTCAAAGTTTACTTCCTTTCTATGAGCTTTAAAAGTTCGAGATCTAAAATTACATATTTTCTGCTTATTTCCGACCAATATATATTCTTCCGCATTTCACTGCGCGGGTCGCTATTCGCTCCAGCTTGCCCGCTGCACTCCGCTCCTACGTCGCCTACGTTCGCTGAAATGCTCTAGAACATATATTGGTCTTTTATACAGTTTTAAGCATTTTCCCTTTTCCAATAAAACAAATATTGTTGAGCTAGGCCCTGATTAGTTCCAAATTTTTCATTTGCTAGCTTTTGAATTTCATTTTTTGTTACTTTGTTTTCGTCAGCATTTTTGATGTATAATTCGTTCATAACTCTTCTTACCCACACATCTATTGGAAATACATCAAATCTTTTTAATGTTGAGAATAGTAAAATACAATCTGCTACTTTTGGTCCTACTCCTGAAAGTCTTAACAATTCTTCGCGAGCTTTCTTTGTTGGCATTTTACTTAAGCCATTTAAATCTACCTCTTTGTCTAAAATCATGTGAGTAGTTTCATATAGCCTTATATCTCTAAATCCTAGTCCTAAATTTCTAAAATCTTGTACAGTTACATTTTTTAGCTGTTCTGGAGTTGGAAAAGTGTAAAACTCTTTTCCTTCATACTCTATTTTGTCCCCATATGCTTTTGATAATCTTTCTATAATTCCTTTTATTCTTGGAATATTATTGTTTGCAGATATTATAAATGAAATTATTGTTTCCCATAAATCTTGGTTTAGTATTCTTATTCCTTTTCCATATTCCACACTTGTTTTAAGATTATCATCTATTTTAGATAATTCTTCTTTTATCTTAGAATAGTCTCTATTTAAATCAAAATAATCTGTACATATTTTTTCTATATTGCCTTCACATATGCCTTTGAATATTACTTCATCATCTTTTTTGTCCACATTTAGTACATTTTTGTGGAAAACTCCAGTGTAACTACCGTTTTCTTCTTTGTTCCATCTAAAACATTGTCCACATTCAAAAATGTCTGCTAG
>CAMMLF010000149.1 GCA_946497585.1 uncultured Clostridium sp. | reverse complement strand
AGAAAGATACTAACTAAAGAAGAACTAAACGAAATACATGCTAAAAAAGGTAAAAATAAGAATGATTATAATTTGAATTAAGGAGGGAAAATGTTTAATAGAGAAGAATATATAATAAGTTTAATAAAAGATATGAATATAATAGATAAACTTAAATTAGGAATTGCATTTTTTTCAAGTTCATATATAAATACAAAGTTTAATAAGAAAGAACTGTTTGAAAAAATGGATAATAAACTAAAAAATATTGATAAAACCTACATTATGAGTTTTTCTGGAATATACAATAATACATTGGTTATGTTTGTGATGTCAAAAGTAATGGAATTTACAAAAGAAGAGCAAAATAGGATAGCTATGTATTTGGCAAATAGCATTTAAATTAATTTAATAAAAAATGTAATGTATTTGCTAGAAACATAGAAATTTTTATAAAAATAGTGTATAATTCAAGTTGAAAGAAAAAATATGGAGTTATTAATTTTTATGCGGAGGAAAAAATGGAAGTAGTAAAACCTTTTGTAAAATGGGCTGGAGGAAAAGGCGGATTAATTTCACAGTTAAAAAACTTTTACCCATTTGATTTAGAGAATGGAGTTATAGAGAAATATGTAGAACCATTTATAGGCGGCGGCGCAGTTTTAATAGATATATTACAAAGATATGATGTAAAAGAAGCTTATGCATTTGATATAAATAAAGATTTAATAAATTGTTATAATGTAATAAAAAACAATGTAGAAGATTTAATTGAAGAATTAGATAAAAAAGAAAAAGAATTTTTAAAATTAGAAACAGACGATAGAACAGCTTATTTTTATGATATAAGAAGTAAATACAATTCTTATACATTAGAAAAAGTAATCGATGTAAAAAGAGCTTCTGAATTTATATTCTTGAATAGGACGTGTTTTAATGGTTTATATAGAGTTAATAAAAGTGGAAAATTTAATGTACCTTGTGGTAAATATAAAAATCCTACAATATGTGATTCTAAAAATTTAAGGAACTTGTCTAAACTAATTCAAAATGTAATATTTGAATATGGTGATTACAAAAAGAGCAGTGAATATGTTGATGATAAGACATTTGTATATTTTGATCCACCATATAGACCTTTATCTATTACATCTGGATTTACTTCATATACAAAAGAAGACTTTAATGATGAAAATCAAAAAGAGCTTGCTAAATATTATTGCGAATTAAATAATAAAAAAGCAAAATTAATGCTAAGTAATTCAAATCCTAAAAATACAAACAAAGAAGATACATTTTTTGAAGATATTTACAAAGGATTTAATATAAATGAAGTTTCAGCAAAGAGAATGATAAATGCAAACAGTAAAGGAAGAGGAGAAATTTCAGAATTACTTATAACAAATTATGAGGAGACAATAAAATGTACAGAGGAAAATTCTATTATGAAGATGGTAGCTTCAAATTAATTGATAGTGATACATTTAAAGCATTGAAAAAATTTGAAGCTAAAACTTTTGATATGATTTTTGCTGATCCACCATATTTTTTATCAAGTAATGGAATTACTTGTAGTGGTGGAAAAATGGTTAGTGTAAATAAAGGACAGTGGGATAGAAGTTTAAGTATATCTGAAAAACATAAATTTAATAGAACATGGATTAAAGAGTGTTATAGAATATTAAAAGATAATGGAACAATATGGATTAGTGGAACTTTACACAATATCTATTCGATAGGAATGGCTCTTGAAGAAGAAGGATTTAAAATTATAAACAATATAACTTGGCAAAAGACTAATCCACCACCTAATTTAGCTTGTAAAACTTTTACACATTCAACAGAAACAATTTTGTGGGCAAGAAAAGATTTAAAGAATGTAAAATATACATTTAATTATGATGTAATGAAACAACTGAATAGTAATAAACAAATGAAAGATGTTTGGACAACTTCGCTAACAAAGCCATCAGAAAAGAGACAAGGAAAACATCCAACACAAAAACCTTTGGAAATATTAGAAAGAATAATTTTAGCATCGACGAATGAAAATGATTTAATTTTAGATCCTTTTTGTGGTAGTAGTACAACAGGAATTTCAGCAGTAAAATTAAATAGAAGATACATAGGAATAGATAATTCAAAAGAATATTTAGATTTATCAATAAGAAGATATGAACAAATAAAGGAGGATTTATTATGAAAAGAGATTTTGCACAATGGCTACTTACTTTTACAGATAGTATTGCTAATTATAAATATTACATAGATTTTGAAACGATATATAAGAATGCTGAAATATATAAAATAGAACTAAATATGTTAAATTCTTTAATTGGAAGTAAAAATGTAGAAAAAGAATTTGAAGATTTAGTAAGAAAATATCCTGAAGTTTTAAAATGTATACCTATATTATTAGCAGTCAGACAGTATGAAATAATTGTTTTAGATGATGATGGAAATAAATTTGAATATAATTTTAAAAAAATGAATTATGATGTAGAGCAATATAAAGTGTTTATGAGAGAAACAGGTCTATTTGAGTTATTAGAAAAACACCTAGTTAATAATTTATATGATTATGTTTTAGGTGTTGAATCTGGACTAAATTCTAATGCTAGAAAAAATCGTGGCGGACATTTAATGGAAGATTTAGTGGAAAAATTTATTCAAAAAGCAGGTTTTAAGAAAAATGAAACATATTTTAAAGAGATGTACTTACAGGATATAGAAAATAAATGGAAATTAGATATGTCTTTTATAAGTAATAAAAATCAAGCAACTAAGCGATTTGATTATGTAATAAAAACTGATAATTGTATTTATGGAATAGAAACTAACTTTTATGCTGCTGGTGGTTCAAAACTTAATGAAACAGCAAGAAGTTATAAAATGATAGCAGAAGAGGCAGAAAAAGTTGTAGGATTTGAATTTGTATGGTTTACAGATGGAATGGGATGGATCTCAGCTAGAAATAACTTAAGAGAAACATTTGATAGAATGGAGAATGTTTATAATATTAATGATATGAAGAATGGAATAATGAAAGAAATATTTAAATAAAAAATAAAAAAAGATTTCGAATAAATCGGAATCTTTTTTATATAAAGACAAAAAAAGCGGACAAAAAAACAAAAAAAAGAAAAAAATCATACTTTTAATATTGACAATAAAAAAATAAAATGATAATATGTATGTATAAATTTAATAAAGGAGAATCGTATGCAAGAATTTTGTTATCTAAGTACAGAAGAAAAAAATATAATCTCTAATACAATTATATCTGCTATGTTAAACGATGTAAAAGAAGTATATATTGAAAATAATTTACATCATAGAAATGCTTATTCTATGTTAGTTTGGGACTTCGTGGGTTCGAAAGTAATTGAGACTTTAAAAAATACTAGATTAAAAGTGATTAAAGCTAAAAGAGGAAGATTTTCATTTGATTTAATATTAGATGAAGAATATCATACTATTTATAGCATAATGAAAAAAAGTAATATAGAGAAAGTAAAAAAAGAAAGAAAATTTTCACATTATTTATGGGCGTTGACTAGTATAAATTGTGACATAGAAGTTGGAGAAGGTCAGTTAAATTTATTTACAATAGAATCTAATAATGAATATAGAGAAAAAACTAAAAAAGAACTATTAACTGGAGTGGAAGCAATTGTAAATAGATATTGTATTATTGTAATAAATGATGATAATAAACAATTTCCAAGTATACAACTAGGCGTATATGATATGAATTTAAATTGTATATATGAAGAAATGTGGAAAGAGTCAATAATTATTGATTATAATTTTGAAAATGATGATAATAGTAATGAAGATAAGCCTATTATTAAAATAAAAGATGATTTTGAGGAAAATATTTTGAAAATAAAAAAACAAGAAGAAAAAAAGGAAGAAAAAGAAGGGTAGAGTTTTTGTATGTTAGATATATCAAAAAAATTTTATGGTGAAAATTTAAAATTTGCAAGATTGTATAGAGGATTATCAATGGAAGAATTAGGAACTGAAATAGGTAAATCAAAGCAAATTATATCACAATATGAATCAATGCAAGATAGTCAGCAGCCATTATTTAGTACAGTTGCTGAAATTTCAGAAAAACTAAAATTTCCAATTGAGTTCTTTTATACAGCAAGAAATATTGTAACAGATGAAATGAATACATATTTTAGAGCATTACTCTCTAGTA
>CAMMLF010000148.1 GCA_946497585.1 uncultured Clostridium sp. | reverse complement strand
TTTTTACTAAAAATTCAAAAACAAAAACGGGACATTTTTACTAAAAATTCACAAAGATGCTATTAGTAAATAGAAAACTATTTACAAAAAGTTCCAAACATGATAGAATGAGCATGTAAAATTAAATCTTAATTAAAATTAACAGAGAAATCACTTTTACAAGAAAAATTAAGAACATTTTACAAAAATAATTATAGGAGGTAAAAATCATGGCAAAGTATGAATGTATAGCATGTGGATATATTTATGATGAAGAAAAAGAAGGAGTTAAGTTTGAAGACTTACCAGACGATTGGACATGCCCATTATGTGGAGTTGGTAAAGATATGTTCAAAAAAGTAGAAGAATAAGAGAATCTTTCCAATTAAAAATTTTATTAGTAGTATACCAATAAAAATTACTAATAAAATTTGCAAATAAAACAATAGAAAAAGGAGAAAAGAGCAAAATGGCAAGAGAATTAGTTTTAAGAAAATGCAAAAGCTGTGGAGCTATGGTAAAAGTTATTCAAGACTGTCATAGTGACGAATGTGGAATAAGATGTTGCGGAGAGCAAATGAATGTAGTAGTACCAAATTCAGCAGATGCAGCAGCTGAAAAACATGTACCAGAGTACACAGTTGAAGGAGATAAAATACTTGTAAAAGTTAATCATGTAATGGAAGAAGAACATTACATTGAATGGATAAGTATGGTATCAGATAAAAAAGAATGTACAAAATATTTTGAGCCAGGAGATGTGGCTGAGGCAAAATTCCACTACATTCCAGGTTCAACATTATACGCATATTGCAATAAACATTCATTGTGGAAGAAAGATGTTGAATAAAAAATTTAGAACGATTTTTAAGAAACAATTAAAAGAAAGTAAATAAAGATTAAAAGACTTATAGTGTAATACTCAAAATACTTGAGAAAACAATATAAGTCTTTTTTAATTAATGTAAAAAGTAAAAAAATTTATTATAGAAATAATACAAAAACACTTGACTTAAAGTAAACTCTAAGTGATATATATAAAATACATTAATGGGTAAAAGAAATAAAAAATGGCAATAATATTACTAAAAATAAAAAAGAAAGGATGATTGACTATGGAAAAATCAAAAGTATATTTTACCAAAGAAATAACTCCAGAAGCTATGATTAAGTTATATGAAAAATTAGGAGTTAAACTACCAGGAAAAGTGGCTGTAAAACTACATTCTGGAGAGGAAGGTAACCAAAATTATTTAAGACCAGAATTTGTTAAAAAAATGGTGGAATATGTTAATGGAACAGTTGTAGAATGTAATACAGCTTATGATGGAGCAAGAAATACAACAGAAAAACATAAAAAATTATTAGAAGAACATAATTGGAACAAATACTTTAATGTGGATTTAATGGATGAAGAAGCTCCAGACAAAGTATTACCAATTCCAAATGGAAAAAGATTAAAGGAAGATTTTGTGGGAAAACATATAGATAATTATGACTCAATGCTTGTATTATCACATTTTAAAGGACATCCAATGGGCGGATATGGTGGAGCATTAAAACAATTATCAATAGGATGTGCTTCATCTGAAGGAAAATCATGGATACATTCAGCAGGACAAAGCAAAGATCAATATGCAATATGGGACAATTTACCAGAACAAGATGCATTTTTAGAGTCAATGGCAGATGCAGCATCAGCTGTTCATAACTATTTTAAAGGAAATATTGTATATATAAATGTTATGAAAAATATGTCAGTAGACTGTGACTGTTGTGCAGTAGCTGAAGACCCATGTATGAAAGATATGGGAATACTAATATCAACAGACCCAATTGCAATTGATAAAGCATGTATAGATTTAGTGAAAAACTCTAATGATCCAGGAAAAGAGCATTTCTTAGAGAGAGTTAATTCAAGACATGGAACTCATACAATAGATGTAGCAGCAGAGTTAGGATTTGGTACAAAAGAATATGAACTTATAAATGTAGATTAAGCTATAAAAATACTTAGCAGGTAACTAGAAAGGAAAATTAAAGTACAGAATGAAAACACTATATTTTGGTTGCTCAAGTGGAATAAGTGGAAACATGACTCTTGGAGCACTTACTGAAATAATTGGTAACGAAGAACATAGAAATCTAGAAGATGTAAATAAAATAATTGACAACAGCAATATAGATAGTAAGACAAAAGATTTAGCCAAAAGAATCTTTTTAAGAGTTGCTAAGGCTGAAAGCAAAGTGCATAATAAACCAATATACTAACATATAACAAATTTAAAAAGATATTATAAAAAACTATTGAAAAAAATAACAAATATATATTATATTAATATATATATATACTATAATAAAAAATGGTGAAAAATATGAAAAAAGCATACAAACTAATATATATTTTTATAATATCAAGTATAATAGGATATTTTATCGAATTAATTTGGACATGGCTTACAAAAAGAATTTTTGTAAACCATTCAGCTGTTGTTATAGGACCATTCAATTTTGCTTATGGCATATGTGCAGTAGTTTTAACATTATTATTGGAAAAATATAAAGACGAATCTTACTTAAAAATATTTATACTTAGTTTTGTTGGCGGCTCAATACTTGAATATATTATGAGTTTAGGAATGGAAGTTGTTTTAGGATTTACAGCATGGGATTATTCTAACAGATTTTTAAATATTAATGGACGTATTTGTTTGCTATACTCTATATTTTGGGGACTATTAGGTATTTTATGGATAAAAATTCTTTATCCAAAAATAGATGAAATTCTTAACAAATTCAGTAAAAAAGCATATAAAATAGTAGCAAATTGCTTAGTAATATTTTTAGTATTTGATATTGTATTAACTGTTGGAGCTGTAAGTAGAGCGCATGATGCAGATAAAGGAATTAAACCACGAAATGGATATGAAAGATTTTTAGACAATACGTTTAATAGTAAATATTTAAAAAATATGTATAATAATAATTGGGAGTAAGAAATGAAAATTTTAGTATTATCATGCAGTACAGGCGGTGGACATAATGCTTGTGGACATTATATTGAAAATGAATTCAAAGAAAATAATATTGAATGTGATTTTGTAGATTATTTTAACATCTTAGGGCCAAAGGCTAAGGAATATTCAGAAAAAATATATTTAGACACAACAAAAGGAAATGGTAAAGTATTTAAGGTAGCATATAAATTAGGAGAAGCATATAGCAAAACCCAAATAACTAGTCCAGTTTATGGATTTAATAAATTAATGAAAAACAAAGTGTATTCATTTATAAAAGAAAATAATTATGATTTGGTAATTACACCTCATCTATTTCCTGCGATGGCAATAACAGCATTAAAAGAAGAAGGAAAAGACATAAAACTTATTAATGTAGCAACAGATTATCATGCTATTCCATTTTGGGAAGAAACAAAGCCAGATTATTTTGTAATTCCACATATAAGTTCGCAAGAAGAATTTTTGAAAAAAGGATTTAAAAAAGAAATACTATTGCCATATGGAATTTGTGTTTCAAGTGCATTTTCAAAGGTTCAAAATAATTTAGCATTACAAAAAGATAAAGACATAATATTAATTACATCTGGAAGTATGGGATTTGGAAAAATGAAAGACATAGTTAAAGCAATACTAGATAATATACAAAATGCTTATGTTATTGCACTTTGTGGCAGTAATAAAAAGCTATATTCAGAATTATCTGAATTAAAAAATGTAAATAATAACAACTTATTAGTAAAAGGTTTTGTAAATAACATAAATGAATACATATCAGCAAGCACAATAGTATTAACTAAGCCAGGAGGACTTACAAGTACAGAAGTGGGAGTAATAAGAAAACCTATGATTCATCTAATGCCAATACCTGGAGTAGAAAATTATAATGCAAACTTTTTTGAAAAAAATGGACTTAGCCTTATATCAAATAATATAGAAGAAGTAATATCTAATACTAAAAAATTGCTAAAAGATGAAAAAATGCAAAAAGGAGTGATAGAAAAGCAAGCAGAGTTTATAAATAGAAATTCTGCAAAGGATTTGGTAAAATTTGTTGTAAGAAAGGCTACATGTGGAAAACTTTAATTTGTTCTGTAATATCAAATTTATTTGTTACAATATGGCTAATAAGAACGCAATCAATAAAAAGTAGAATAGCAAAGATATTACTAAGCATGACTGTTTTTCTATTTGTATTTATACTAATATTTAATTTTA
>CAMMLF010000147.1 GCA_946497585.1 uncultured Clostridium sp. | reverse complement strand
TAGCAGTGATATTTTTACTATTAAAAAGAGGAAAATTTAAAAATCCTGGATCTGTATGTTTTGTTATAGGTATGAGCACAAGCTTCTTCGACTTGCTAACAACACCTTTGGTAACTTTGGGACTTACTTTGCCAATATATGTTTTGCTAAATTTAAAAGATTCGAACAAAAAACTATATATAGATTGTATAAAAATATGTGTAGCTTGGGCGATTGGATATGGATTATGTTGGAATCTTAAATGGATAATAACTGATATAACGTTAGGAAAACATATTTTAGCAGATGCAATAAGTCAAGCTTTATATAGAACAGGCGATATTATTGGAGCAGGATTATTTGATATTTTTAAAGTTAACTTAGGTAGACTAGGAAACTATATAATTAGAGGTTTATTTATAGTATTAGCAATATATGCTGTTATAGGTGCAGTAAAGGAAATATATTTGAAAAAACGTAAAAAACAACAAACTGAAAAAGTAGAAATTTTAAAAGCTTTAATATTTGTAATAATAGCAATATTTCCATTTATATGGTATGCTGTATTAAAAAATCACTCTTATGTACATAGCTTCTTTGTTTATAGAATTTTAATTATAACTATTTTAAATGTACAAATTGCTTTTACACTATTTATGGGATTGCAAGATAATTTATTGAAAGAAAAAGTTCAAGAAATACCTGAAAAAACAAAGGATATAAATCGAGAATAATTAACTAAAAGGCAATGAAACATATTAAAAAGTTCAAGGAGAGTAATATGGAAAAAGTTTTATTAATTGATGGTAACAGTATAATGAACAGGGCATTTTATGGTATTATGGGAAATAAAATGCTAACAACAAAAGATGGACATTACACAAATGCAATATATGGCTTTTTATCTATAATGTTCAAAAATATGGAAGAAGTAGAGCCTACATATATGGCAATTGCATTTGACTCAAAAACCGCAGCAGATACTAGAAAAAAGATGTATGAAGGATATAAAAAACATAGACACGCTATGCCAAATGAACTTGCAGAGCAAATGCCTGTTATTAAAGAAATACTTGAGGCAATGAATATAAAAACAATAGAAATGGCGGATTATGAAGGAGACGACATATTAGGAACTTTGGCTAAAAAGTTTGCTCATGAAGATAAAGATGTATACATACTTTCAGGAGATAGAGATTTATTTCAATTAATAGAAGACCATATTACAGTTAGAATTCCTAGAACAAAAATGGGAAAAACCGAGACAGAAATTTATACAAAAGCAAAGGTTGAAGAGGAATATGGCTTAGATCCAATAGATTTAATAGAAGTAAAAGCACTTATGGGAGATTCATCAGATGAAATCCCTGGAGTACCAAATGTTGGACCTAAAACTGGTACAAGCCTAATAAAACAATTTAAAACAATAGCAAATTTGTATAAAGCATTAGAAGAAGGGACAGTTGATTTAACATCGAAATTAAAAGAAACACTAATAAAAAATCAGGATTTAGCAGAGCTTTCAAAAGAGTTAGGTACAATAAATACAAAAGCTCCAATAAAAGAAGATTTGGAAGATGTAAAAATAGTAGACTGGGACAGAGAAAAAATAGCAGAAATTTTTAAAAGACTTAATTTTAATAGATTTATAGAAAGATTTGGTTTAGACAAAGAAATAAATGCCAAAAAAGAAGCTATAAAAATAAATGTAGTAGAGAAGGATGTTGATGAGTTAGTTAAAGATTTGAATGAAGCAAAAGATGCAAATGATTTAGCTAAAGATTTAAATGATTTATCTAAAAGTTTGGATGTAACAAAAAATAATGACGTAGAAGAAAATGATACAGGCTCAAAGCAGACGAATGGAATTATTGATAAGAACTTAATTTTTTACTTTGAAACTACTTCATCAAATGATGAAACAAGAATAATTAAAAAGGACATATTAGGTATAGGTATATACGAAAAGAATGAAAATATAATATATACTAAATTAAATGGCAAAGAAGATGTTTTAAAACTTAAAAGTATAATGGAAGATGCTGAGATTAACAAAATTAGTTACAATATAAAAGAAGACTATGTATTGCTTAAAGAATACGGAATAAATTTGATGGGGATAAAATATGATGCAGATGTTGCTGCATATATACTTAATCCAACAAATACTAAGCACAGTATAAAAGACATAGCTTCACAATATTTAGACATAGACTTAGATGACTTAATACCTAAAAAAGAAGATATGCAACTTAATATGTTTGACCAAGTTAAAGATATATCAAATAAAGAAGAAGTTGGAGCATACGTGTATGCACTAAATAGTTTGTATTCTATAACCATGCAAAAGATGAAAGAAGATGGCTCTATAAAATTATTTGAAGAAATTGAAATGCCACTTGTAAGAGTGCTTGGTGATATGCAATTTAATGGAATGTTCGTAGAAAAACAAGAGCTTGAAAAGTTTGGCGAAGAGCTAAAAGATAGATTGGAGAAAGTAAAAAAAGAAATTTATGAGTATGCAGGTGAAGAATTTAATATAAACTCAACTCAGCAACTTGGAAAAATATTGTTTGAAAAATTGAAACTAACCGAACCAAAGAAAAATAAAAAGGGATATGCTACTGATGTAGAAACATTAGAAGGAATAAAACATGAGCATCCAATAGTAGAAAAAGTACTAGAATATAGAAGTTTAATTAAGTTAAGTTCAACCTATGTGGATGGGCTAATACCATTTATTAACCCAAAAGATAATAGAATACACGCAGTATTTAATCAAACAATAACTGCAACGGGAAGAATTAGCTGTACAGATCCTAACCTTCAAAACTTACCAAGCCACGAAGGAGAAGGAAAGAATATAAAGAAATCTTTCAAAGCAAAAGATGGATATATATATGTTGATGCAGATTATTCACAAATTGAATTAAGAGTATTAGCGCATATTTCAAAAGATGAAACTATGATAGAGGCATTTAAAAATGATGAAGACATTCATAAACAAGTTGCATCAAGAGTATTTAGTGTGCCAATTACCAAAGTAACAAAAGAACAAAGATCTAATGCAAAAGCTGTAAACTTTGGTATAATATATGGTATAACAGCATTTGGACTATCACAACAATTAAAAATAGGTAGAAAAGAAGCACAAAACTATATAGATAATTATTTGAAAAAATATGGTGGTATAAAAATATTCATGGAGGATATAGTAAAAAAAGCAGAAGAGGAAGGCTTTGTGGAAACAGCTTTTGGTAGAAGAAGATATGTACCAGAATTAAAGTCAAATAATTATGTAGTTAGACAATTTGGAACAAGAGTAGCAATGAACACACCTATTCAAGGAACAGCAGCAGATATAATGAAAATAGCAATGAATAAAGTGTTTGATGAAATTAAAAATTTAGATGCCAAAGTAGTTCTTCAAGTACATGATGAATTAATACTAGAGGTTAAGGAAGACCAAAAAGAGCAGGCAAAAGAAATTTTAAAAAGCAGTATGGAAAATGCGACTAAGCTAGATGTGCCACTTAAGGTGGAACTATCTGAAGGAAAAACTTGGTTTGAGTTAAAGTAATGTGTCAATGGGGACGCTCCTTATTGACACAGTAAAGGAGAGTTGTGAAGTGCGAAGAATAATATTAATACTTACTGCAATTGTACTAGTTTTATTAATCATATTATTAAACTTCAAAAATATACAAAAACTAATTTATAGACAAGACTACGCAGAATATGTAGAAAAATATGCCAAAGAAAATAATATTGACCCTTTACTAATATATGCTATAATAAAAGCAGAAAGCAATTTTGATAATGATGCTGTATCAAGTAGAGGAGCAGCAGGTCTTATGCAACTTATGGATGAAACAGCAGAAGAAGTAGCAACAAATGAAGCAATAGAATATGTATCAAATGATAGTCTACATAATCCAGAAACAAATATAAGAATTGGAGTTAAATATTTTGCGGACTTAATGGAGATATTTCAAAATGAGTCGGTAGCACTTGCTGCATATAATGCAGGAATGGGTACTGTACAAACTTGGATAGATGAAGGAATAATAAAGGCTGATGGCAGTGATATAGAAAATATACCGTATAATGAGACAAATATGTATGTTAGGAAAATTTTGAAGGACTATGATATATATCGACAGCTATATAATTAAGTGTGTCAATAGGGACGTTCCTATTGACAGAAGTATATTGTTAAGTTTCTAAATAAAATTATAGGAGGTAAAAA
>CAMMLF010000146.1 GCA_946497585.1 uncultured Clostridium sp. | reverse complement strand
AAATTTCTATAATCTATTTCATTAATATCAAATGTACTAAAACCTGGTGTATCTGCAATATATGTATTTTTTTCTAATTCATATAAAGTAACTGCTGTTGTTGTATTTTTTCCTCGCTTATTTTTCTGGCTAACTAACCCTTCTTCTGTAATGTTTTTTTCAAATAAACTATTTATAATTGTTGATTTGCCTACTCCTGAATTTCCTGAAAATACGGTAATATTATCTTTTAGATATTTTCTTAAATCACTTACTCCTATATTATTTTTGGCCTGCATTTCAAGCACAGGATAACCTACTTTTTCATATATATTTTTTAAATTACCGCTATCTGCTAAATCACATTTATTTAGCACAATTATACTTTTTAATCCCATATTCTCTGCAAAAGCTAATTGCTTATCTAACATTAATATATCTGGCTCAGGTTCTTTTAATGAAAGGACAAAAACGACCTGCGTAACATTTGCTATTTTAGGTCTTTTTATAAAATTAATTCTTTCATAAATTTTAGTAATAGCTTCGTTTTCTATTTCGACTTTATCTCCAGCAACAGGAGTTAAAGTATTTATTTTTCCATAATTGCTTGCAAGTTTAAGTGCATTTTCTTCTCTCTTATTCAATACTTGATTATTATTTTTTAGTTTTCCTCTTGCTGTACAAATATGTACATTATCTTCTTCATCTACTACTTTATATTGATTTGATATATTTTGTATTATTGTTGCTTTCATTAAAACTCCTTTTTAAAAATCGCCACCTTGACTTTTGCCGAGGTGGCGTTGGTGTTTATATATATTAATCACTAGTTGTATTATTATCAAATATAACATTTCTATTATTATCTGATTCATCAAAGTTAATTGTTCTTGTTCTTGTGTATGATGAACCTACTCTAACTGTAATGTCATGAGTTCCTGTAGATGTGTATGAATAAGCTTTATATGATGAATTTGTTACACTTGTTGAGTTTTGTGTTCTTTCAACACCATCTATTAAAATAGTAACATTTACAGTTTCATTAGCTGAGCCTGTTTCATTTGTAGTATTAGTATTTTGAGATGAGCTACTTCCCATTATTGAGTTTACATCAACAATTACATTAATTGTTTTTTGCTCTTTTACAATCTTGTTTACTACTATATCTATTGTAGAATTTTTAGCTGTTTCTGTATTAGCATCTATACTTTGAGAAATGACTTTTCCATCTTCCTCTTCTTCGTTACTTTCATAAGTAACATTTGGTGTTAATCCGGCATTTTTTAATGTTGCTACTGCTGTACCTTCATCCATTCCAAGTACTGTTGGAACTCTAACTTTTTCTACTCCGGCACTTACATGTACTACTACTGTATCACCTGATTTAACTAATGTTCCTACTGCTGTATCTTGTCTTATAATTACTCCAGCTTCTACTGTATCACTATTTTCAGTTTGCTCTTCTAATTTTATGCCAAGCTCTTCTGCAGTATTTCTTGCATCTTCTATTTTCATTCCCTCTAATTTAACCATTTCAGTTTCTTCAGGACCTTTGCTTACATTTATTTTTATTGTAGAGCCTTTTTCAATTTTGCTTTCAGTATATTCTGGGTCTTGTGATACAATTTTACCTTCTTCAACTTCACTACTTGCAACTTCTGTTATCTCTAAAGTTATACCTAAATCATCTGCTATTTGCTGTGCTTCTTCTTGTGTTTTTCCTACTAAGTTAGGCATATCTACTTTTGATGTTATTCCGCCATCAATTGCAATTTTTGTTATTAAAAATACTATAACAAATAATAACACTAAACTTAATATTATAATAGCAATTTTGGCTTTAGGATGCTCTGTAAAGAAATTTGTTTTTGTTTGAACTTCTTCTTTTTTACCGCTATTTATTTGGTCATCTGAAATTGCTTGCATTACTCTTGTATATCCACCATCTTTATTTTCGATTATAACAAAATCTCCGTCTGGGTCTTTTAATGCTTTACTTAAGTCATGTATCATTTCTGTTGCATTTTGATATCTTGCTGATGGCTCTTTTTGCATAGCTTTAACTACAATTTGATTAACTGCTGTTGGTATTTCTGGATTTAACTCTATCGACTCTTTTGGGTCTTCTTGCATATGTTTTAATGCAACTGATACTGGTGTATCTGCATCAAATGGTACTTTTCCAGTAAGCATTTCATACATAACAACGCCTAAAGAGTATAAATCAGATTTTGCATCAGTAAATCCACCCTTTGCTTGCTCTGGTGAAAAATAATGTACTGAACCTATTGTTGTTCCAAAAGCTGTTATTGTTGAGTTAGATACAGCTTTTGCTATACCAAAGTCTGTTACCTTTGCAATTCCATCTTCAGTAATTATAATATTATGAGGTTTTATATCTCTATGCACTATTCCATTTTTATGAGCAAGCTCTAGAGCTGATGCTATTTGCATTGCTATATTTACTGCCCATTTCCAAGAAAGTACACCTTCACTATTTATTATTTCTTTTAATGTTTTGCCTTGTACAAGCTCCATTACTATATAATATAAGTTATTTTCATCTTCATGTCCTACATCATATATTGAAACTATATTAGGATGTGAAAGACTTGCTGCTGCTTGTGCTTCTGTATTAAACCTTTTTATAAAATCTGTATCTGTTGTAAATTCATCTTTTAGGACCTTTACTGCAACTAATCTATTCAATACATGGTCTTTTGCTTTATAAACTGTTGCCATTCCCCCGAGACCAACTTCTTCAAGGATTTCATACCTATTTCCTATTATTTTACCTATCAAATTCATAATAATTTCCTTTCTCTTTTGAAAGATTTTAGTATTTTTTATTTTAGGTTTATTGCTTTAATTGACTTTTTTCTTAATTTAACTTTTTCGCTTATTTAAAATTTCAAATTTATAATATTTTCATTTCTCATAAATTTTCCAAACTTTTTACTTAATTACTACTGCTGTAATATTATCAAGTCCACCGTTTTCATTTGCTTTTTCTACTAGCTCTTTTGATGGCTCGATTGTATTTGTTTTTAAAATATTAAATATTTCTTGTTCACTTACCATATTTGTTAATCCATCTGTGCACATTAAAATTATATCGCCTTTTATAAATCCTTTTATCATGCTATCTGGTTCAATAAATTCTGTACATCCGAGTGCCTTAATTAGCATATTCTTTTTTGGATGATTCATGCTTTCTTCTTTTGTTATTTTTCCCTCATCAACCAATTGCTGTACATAGCTATGGTCTTTTGTAAGTTTTCGCATAAATTCTTTTCTTATTCTATATATTCTACTATCTCCAATATGAGAAATAAAGGCTTTATTTTCATAAATTAAGCAAACATCCAAAGTTGTTCCCATGTTTTTCAGTTCTTCATTTTCTCGGGATTTTTCATAAACCACCATATTTGCATATTGGCTACTACTTTTTACTAAACTAAGTAATGTTTCTTTATCTCCTTTAGATTTTTCAAAATTGCTTAGAATATAATTGCGCGCTGCATTTACGGCCATTTGGCTTGCAATCTCGCCGCCTTTATATCCTCCCATGCCATCTGCTACAATAAATAATTTTACCTCATCATCTGGCTTGGAAGCAAAATATGAATCTTCATTGAGTTGTCTAGCTTTTCCTACATCTGAGGTTGCAAAAGCTTGTATCATATTTTCCTCCTAATTTTTTGTAACTTTTCTAATTACCATTTCTTTCAATTAAGGACCGTCCCCAACTGAAAATTATTTTAGATTCTTTCTTCTTAGTTGTCCACAAGCTGCATCTATATCTGAACCTAATTCTCTACGAATTGTTGCTGTAATCCCCTTACTATTTAAGTAGTCTCTAAACTTTATTATGTTTTCATTAGAACTTTTTATGTATTTTCCATTTTCAATTTTGTTTATAGGAATTAAATTTACATGGCATAACATTCCGTGCAATAATTCGACTAGTTCATCTGCTGCTTTTTGATTGTCGTTGTTGTCTTTTGCCAATGCATATTCAAATGAAATTCTTTTATTAGTTTTACTAATATAATATTTACAAGCTTTTATTAACTCTTGTATATTATATGCATTATTTACCGGCATCATACTACTTCTTGTCTCATTATTTGCACTATGTAATGAAATTGACAACGTGCATTGAACATTTTCATCTGCAAACTGATAAATTTTTGGAACTATTCCACTTGTTGAAATGCTTATATGTCTAGCTCCTATATTTAATCCCTTTTGATTG
>CAMMLF010000145.1 GCA_946497585.1 uncultured Clostridium sp. | reverse complement strand
TGATAACCGATATTGCCCGTGGAGAAGCTGACTTAGATACGCTAAAAGCGGGCGCAAGTCTTATCCCTGTGGCAAAAATTACAAAAGTTCCCAAAGTCGTAAAAGCGATAGGAAATGTTGGGAAGACCGGATTTAAGAAAGGAAAAGAAGGAGAAAAAATATCAAAATCCGGTCAAGCAAAACAGACAAAAGCGAAGAATCAGGGGAGAGGTGGTGCAAGTAAACCGAATCAAGTACATCATTTTGCAACAAATAAAAGTAAAAAATATACAAGTCAGTTTGAGAATGTAACAAAAAAATATGGATTGGACTTAGATGATAATTGGAATAAAGAATTAATGCCACATCAAGGTAGACATCCTTATGTATATCATGATTATGTACTTGATAATATGAAAAAATTTGATAGGATTGCTAATGGGGATAAAACTAAGTTTTTAAAGCTCTTTGAGCAAATGAAACAAAAAATTATTGATAATCCAGATATGTTGTATAAAGAATACTGGCGTAAGAATAAGAAATAGATAGAAAGGAACTGAAAAATGCGTTATTACAAGTTAGTATATGATTATGAAAATGACGATAATTATGTTAATTGTGATATAGCCAATATTGGTAATATGAATGAATACATAACATCGAATGGAAAAGTAATTGATAAATGGGATGAGGTTGTATTTAAGTATGATTCATCAGAGGGGAATGTGTTAACTGATTGCCTCGCAAATGTGTATAGATGGTTCGTTGTTTCGGATGATTTTAGAAAATATACCGATGATATTATTGGAGAACAAGTGCAATACTTACCAGTTACAATAGTAGATAAGAGAACAAAAGCAGAAATAAGTACATATTGCGTAGCAAATATAGTAACACTTGTTGATGCGTTAGATTTGGAAAATTCTAAATATGATATTTTTGAATTGGATGATGAGAAAATTATTTCAGTTGAAAAATATGTATTAAAGCAGAACAAAATTTTAAAATGGAATATTTTTAGATTAAAGGGTGACACTATACCTATATTTGCTTCTGAATTAGTGAAAAATGTAATCGAAGATAAGGGGTTGTTAGGATTTCGGTTTTTAGAAGTTGACATAAATTAGCAGTGTTTATTATGTCTTCATATAAAGACGCGCATGTAAAGCAAAGGTAGCAGGGAGAGAGGGCTTTGAATATACCTACGATTCCTAGACCGTATTCTGATCTTCCTCCGCACAGACGGCAGGATACAGGAAAGCAATTCCTATGATGTGTACGGGCTTCTGCTTCAAACCATGGATGTGATGGGAAATGAGGCAAGGTAGGTTTTACCTACAACTTTGGCGGAAGGAGGACAAGAATCCGGACATGGGGTCAGGTTTCCCAGGAGTATGGTATGACGTCATGGGAAATATCACTGATCTGGTAAACGGAGTGGAGAACCAACTAATACTTTAACAGATGCTCAGAAAAGTCGACTGAAGGCACTAGAGAATACCATTAATGATTATTTAACAGAAGGAGATTTTAGTGGTACACTAAAGGATTTACAGGGGAAAGCCGTTCCAAATGGCAGAGGTAGATATTTTGACCATTTAGGTGAAATGAAAGGTTCTTATAAATCATTACAAAAAATTAAAAAAGCCCTAGAAGGATCTTTAAAAAATTCTAATCTTTCAGATGTAGATAGAGGATTGTTGCAAGAAGGATTGAATAAAGCGAATTCGTATGATTGAAAGAATAAATGAATTATTTAGACCATATGGAGGAATTGAATAGCAATGATAGATGGAGAAAGAAAAATAAAAGAGTTGTATAATTGTGAATATATTACTTCTGATAAAGAGCTATATCCATTGCAAAAATGGTATAATAAATTAATTGATAAATCAATTGATGAAATTAACACAGCAGATATTTTAAGAATGCTGCGCCAAAAAGTCTTTCCTAAACTGGCTATGTTGAAAGCAATAGAATTTTGAGGGATAATATTTTTACTGGAGAGTTATATGAGGGAGAATTGCTTGAAAAAATATCGGAACTTGATGCTTCATTTCTAGCAAACTACGCAGAAGACTTAAAAAGCATTTTAAAGAACTCCGTTGAAAAAAGCACATTACATATTTGGTCATACAATGAAGAAAAGGAAGAATTTAAGGAAATAGTAAAATCCATTCTAGTTAAACTTACATAATATTACTTTTTTCACACTAAAAAGTAGCAAGTTATTTATTTGTGTATTGATTCGCCCGGCTGGTCACAGCGGTAAGAAAAATCCTTTTAACTGTGTTGGTTGAGAAGAATACCATTTAGGGCGAAGACGTGTTATTCGCCAGAATATTTCTCCGCCACCTGGGAACCCATTGGTTCCATGGTATTTTGGTCATTTTGGATGGCGGAATCCAGCTCTTGGTAAAATTTGGGTGCGCTGACCAAGCCATCCAAAAAGAAAGAAGTCAGCTCTGACTCTGGAGCTGCTGACAGGCGTATGAAATCAAAAAGCAAGAAAAAAGACTTGACCTATCGTTTCTGTTCTATAATAAGACGGGTATATCAGTGGTATAAGAAGGAAAAACATTCTTTCAAAAGTTGACTGCTAGAATCTGTTTTTTCAGATTCTGGCAGTTTCTTTTTGTAATGATCTATCCAAAATCTGCCCTGCTTTTACACCACAGTTTACGAATCATATCTAATCTGTTTGGAATAACTTGCAATTCCCACCGCAAAAGTGATCAAACTTTCCAAAGTCGTAAAAGCGATAGGAAATGTTGGAAAGACCGGGCTTAAGAAAGGAAAAGAAGGAGAAAAAATATCAAAATCCAGTCAAGCAAAACAGACAAAAGCGAGAGATAAGAGAGATGGGGAAAGTAGAGATATATTACCGCGATATAATGAAAGAAAAATTTCAGATGCTCAATATAAAAAACTAAGAGATAGGACACCCTCTAAAGAAATGAGAGATAAAGTAAATGAAAATGTAGAGTACCTATGGATGATTATGCTTTACCAGAAAAAACGATAACTAAAAGATTAGAGGCAGACCATATTGTTCCAATGGAGAAAATAGTAAGAATGGATGGGTTTGATAGGTTAACAGAAAAACAACAGTTAAAAATATTAAATAATCCTGAAAACTTTACTGGTTTAAGTCGTTCAGCAAATGCTTCAAAACAAGATAATTATTTTAAAGATTATATGTATTATAAAAAAAGACAAGAAAGAGAAATTAAGGTTAATTCTAAATATAGGGAAGAAATGATAAGAAAAGAAGAGAGGTTAGAAAGAGTATTACAGAAACAAATAGATGACTTACTTCAAGAATAATGATTTTATTTATAGAAGGGAATAAAATTTAGTATGGATAAAAAATATGAATTCCTAAAAAAATATATAATGAAAAAAAATGGATACATCAGATTATTATCACTAAATGAGATAGATAATAATTTGATTTTATTACCTGAACCTTGGTTTCATATTTTTAAAGAAAAAGATATGAAAAAGAGAATAAAAATGATTTTGGATTTATGGAAATTACATGTAAATTCTGAAATGAGCAATACCATAGCATATTTAAATGATTATTTAGTAGAAGTTGAATTAATGGAAATTAACTATAGGTATTCAATTTTATATTCTTTAAAAAATAGAAATGGTGAAGTGCTTTATTATGAAGGTAGAGCTCCAGCTCAAGATTTTAAAAATCCAGAGTTAGAAAAGATATGGGATAAATTTCCTGAGAAAGTTAGGGATTTTTATGAAAATGTTCATAATGGATTTTACTACTATGCTAGTGGTTCTATGGGACTGGTTCCATTGGAAGAAGTTGTTTTTTTAGGGGATGATGATTTTGACTGGAGCATAGTTTCTGAAATCGAGGAACCTCTAAAAATTAATTTGGATACATCATTTGGTTTTTTTAGTAATGGGATAGGAACTTATGTAGTTATTGATTATACAAACTGTAATCAAAATAATGCTACTCTATGGTCTGCTAAAGAACAGCCAGAATATAACATTGATTTTTGGGATTGTATAGATGAGTGGACAGTAATAGGATTTGATTGAAATTATGAAATAATTTTATAGAAATAGAATTACTTGATTCAAACAAGGTTAACTCTTGGTTTACAGCAAGTAGCCTTGTTTTTTATTTTATTTCAGAAAGTGTAATTGATTTTGTGAAATCGGCATTTTGGTGCATAATGGGAAGAAAACATGCAGTGGGAAAATTCCAGAACCAAAGAAAGACGAAAATCTCATCT
>CAMMLF010000144.1 GCA_946497585.1 uncultured Clostridium sp. | reverse complement strand
TAGGAATACTTATTACTTCGCAAATGTTTTCTTATAAAAGAGAAGCAAAAATAATAAAAAGATGGATACCTTTTATTTTATTTGTACAAGTTGTAATTGCTTTAATAGTTGTAAGTAGAATTAATGGATGGGAATGGTTTAACTTCAGGTAGTGTTTGTTTTGAAGGATAAGCATTGAAAATTTTAACAAATGGATGTATAATAATATTTGCAACTTTGTAGTACAAAAGGAGGAAATTTCAATATGTTGTACGAAAGAGAAACTGTCCGGACAATTTACTATGAAATAAACCATACGTTCAAGCGTTCTTTGGAAGAAGCGGAGGCGATAAACCAAAAGTGGAAGAAAAAAGGTATCAAAGCAAAAGAATGCCCGTTCCAGTCGTTTATGGAAAAGAAAGGAGCAAGCTTGCAGTTTTCATTGGCAATGCTGTATAGGTTACATCAAAACAATATCAAAGCTTTGATTGGCGTTTACAACACTGCTAGCAAAGACAATATTATAGAAGCACACACTTTTGTGCTCTACCGTGAGTCTTTTTTACGGTGGTATGTGGCAGACTTCAAGCCGGAAATCTTACCTAAAACAATTTGCAATCCGGCTCGAATTCCTGTACCTGATTATAAGAAGATGAAAGGTAAGCTTGTATTCTTTAATCCGTATGACAAACCTCTTGGCAATCTTCCTATGTTCGACGGTTTCTTTAATGAACCAGTTTTGAAATTGTAATAGATTGAAGTTAACACTTAGTTAATTTCTTTCTATCGTACTCAGTACCAAAAAGCTCAGCGTAATTGCTGGGCTTTTTGGTTGCATTCTAAAATTCGATTAAAAGAAATTTGAAAAGTGGAGTATATGAAAAAGCAAAAAAATTCGACACAAATCGACATAAAAAACAAAAATAATTCAAAAAACAGCCTGTGGATAATGTGGATAACTCTGTGGATAACTCAAAACAGCGGGATACAAAACTCGAGTTTTACACATATACATAATGCCGAAAAGAGATTATGGAAAGTATCGAAAAAGCCTTATAACACAAGTGTTTGAAGTTTTTGCAAAATCGTAAAATCTTAATTTTGACTATAAATTAAGCTGGTCACAAAAAATTCACAAAAATAATTAGCAATCTCTATTGACTTTTGCTAAAAATGGATATAATATATATGCAGTTAGCAAACAAAAGCAAAGAGTGCTAAAACCATAATAAGCACAAAATACTTATTAGCTATAATGCAAAATAAGTACATGCAAAAGAGTGCTAACAAGAAGGTGAATAAATTGGAGTTAGATGATAGAAAAAAACGTATACTTCAAGCTATTGTTAATGAATATATTGACACAATAGAACCTGTTAGTTCATCAAGTTTAATACAAAAATATGGTTTAGATTGTAGTAGTGCCACAGTAAGAAATGAAATGGCGGAGCTTGAAAAAATAGGTTATCTTGAAAAAACTCATACTTCAAGTGGAAGAGTTCCATCAAATAAAGGCTATAGATTTTATGTTGATAAACTCCTTAACGATAAAGACTTAAATATTGATGAAATTAAATACATAAATTCAAGGCTTCAAAATAAAGTAGACCAAATGGAGGAACTAACAAGAATTGCTACAAATACAATTTCAGAAGTAACTCATTATACAACAGTTGCAATAGGACCAAGTGCTAATAGACAAAAAATAGAAGAAATAAAATTTGTTTTACTTGGCTCACGAATGCTTATGGCTGTTATACTTACAGACACAGGTACTATTAAAGAAACAATTATAAAGTTTGAAAGAGATATTAGCCAAGAGCAAGTAAATACATTAAATCTTATCTTTAATAATAAGCTTAAAGGTCAACTATTAGCAACAATAGACAAACCAATGGAACAGTATATAATGAGTGAAATGAATTACAGAATTGATGTAATTAAGCCAATAATTGAGCAAATAAGCAAAGCAATAAATGATGAGGAACAAATATATTTAAAAGGTGCAAATAAAACTTTTGAAAATCCTGAATTTGAGAGTTCAGAGTTTGCAAGAAATTTTATGAATTTGTTAGACAGTAAAAATTTAATACTAGACTTACTTGAAAATAGCGAAGATTTTAAAGTTTATATTGGCAATGAAATTACTGGACTTAAGGATTTTAGTATAGTAACCTTTAAAAACAAAGTTGGAGGCAAAGACTTAGGAACTATAGGTATTATAGGACCAACAAGAATGGATTACTCAAAAGTTATCTCAGTTATGAAATATATTAGCAAAGAATTAAACAAGGAATTAGGAAATGGAAGTCCAAAAAAATAAATTAAAATAGACAAATGGATTTTTATGAGAAATAAGATTTTATATAAAAACAATAAGACAACATAATATAATGGGATAAAAATAGCAAAGGAAAGGACATTACTAAAATGGAAGAAGAAAGAGTTAATCAAGAAAATAATGAACAAACTATCAATCAAAATTCTAATCAAAATGAAGATAGCTATAAAGCAGAACAAAATAATTCAAGTGATGAATTAAAATCACTTAAAGAAAAATTAGCTAAACAAAAAGAAGATTTAGAAGATAAAGATGATAGAATTAAAAGGCTAATGGCTGAATTTGAAAACTTCAAAAAAAGAAGTGACAAAGAAAGAGCAGGACTATACAATTCTGTAATGGGAGATGTAATAACATCGTTGCTACCTGTTTTAGACAATTTAGAAAAAGCAGCTAAAACAGAAACAAAAGATGAACAATACAAAAATGGTATTGAAATGGTTGTAAACCAATTTAAAGATGTACTAAAAGCAAATGGCGTTACAGAAATAGAAGCAGTTGGCAAAAAATTTGACCCATCACTTCATGAAGCTGTTAGCTTAGTACAAGATGAAAAGCTTGGAGAAAAAGAAATAAAAGAAGAATTTAGAAAAGGCTATATGATAGGCGATAGAGTATTAAGACATTCATTAGTAGTTGTAGCAAACTAAAAATAAGTATTTTACAAAAAATTAATTCAACAAGAATTAAAAAATTAGTTATTAACTTTTTACAATTATATAAAGCAAAATTTGAAATCGTTTTATATTTTTGAAAATCAAATTATAAAATTATATTTTAAATTTGCATAAAGAACTCAAAAGAAAAAATATTAAAGAAAAAAATAACTATAATAAATAGGCAAAAGCCTAAATAAAGGGAGGAAAATTATTATGGGAAAAATTATAGGAATTGACTTAGGAACAACAAACTCATGTGTTGCAGTTATGGAAGGTGGAGAACCAGTTGTTATACCAAACTCAGAAGGAAATAGAACAACTCCATCAGTAGTTGCATTTTCAAAAGATGGTGAAAGATTAGTTGGACAAATAGCAAAAAGACAAGCTGTTACAAACCCAGAACATACAATAATTTCAATAAAAAGAAAAATGGGAACAGCAGAAAAAGTAAAAATAGATGGTGATGAATTTTCACCACAAGAAATATCAGCAATGATTTTACAAAAATTAAAAACAGATGCTGAAAGCTATCTAGGACAAAAAGTTACACAAGCTGTTATAACAGTACCTGCATACTTCAATGACTCACAAAGACAAGCAACAAAAGATGCTGGTAAAATAGCAGGCTTAGATGTACTTAGAATTATAAATGAACCAACAGCAGCAGCATTAGCTTTTGGTATGGATAAAGAAGACCAAGATCAAAAAATAATGGTATTTGACTTAGGTGGTGGAACATTTGATGTTTCTATACTAGATATTGGAGATGGAGTATTTGAAGTTTTAGCTACAAATGGTAATACTCACTTAGGTGGAGATGACTTCGATCAAAGAATTATAGATTACTTAGTATCTGAATTCAAAAAGAGCCAAGGAATTGACTTAAGCACAGATAAAATGGCAATGCAAAGATTAAAAGAAGCAGCTGAAAAAGCTAAAATAGAGCTTTCAGGAATGCAACAAACACAAATCAACCTACCATTTATTACAGCTGATAGCACAGGACCAAAACACTTAGATGTCACACTTTCAAGAGCAAAATTTGAAGAACTTATAAGTGACCTAGTTGAAGCTACAAGAGTACCAGTTGAAAATGCATTAAAAGATGCAGGAATAACAGCTGATAAACTTCATAAAGTATTATTAGTTGGTGGTTCAACAAGAGTACCTTGTGTGCAAGAAATGGTTAAAAAGATTACAGGAAAAGAACCAGATAAAGGAATAAAATGGTGCCCATCTGGAAGAAGCAGAAGAGCGAAGTCACCGACGAGGAGTACAAC